>PMOH01000177.1 GCA_003161515.1 Deltaproteobacteria bacterium | reverse complement strand
TATGGTCGCGCGAGATCGAAAGCGCGCGCCGAACTGGTGGCTGACGGCGGCCAATTGAAAATCGCGCCGGAAGATGCGGGCGATGAACCGGCGATGATGGCGAAGACGTTCACCGGTCCGATAGCGGTTGCACGCCGGCGTATCGACGCGATCGATCTGCTCAGCAAGCTCGGACCGATCGATGCGGTGATCCTGGATGACGGCTTTCAGCACGTACGCTTGAATCGTGACGTCGATCTTTTGCTGGTCAGTGACGGGCGCGGTTTCGGCAATGGCTGGATGCTTCCGGCTGGGCCGATGCGCGAGCCGCTTCGAGCGATTGACCGGGCCGACGCGATTGTCGTGATGAACTCGAGTGCTGACACGTCGGCGATTCGGCCCGTTCAGATGAAGAAGCTGACCGCGCGCAAAATACTTCATGCGTCGGTGCGGCCGCGGGCGCTCATCTGCATCGAGAATGGAGTTTGGCGCGAAACTCCGCTTACGCTGGTAGGACGCCGCGTGCTGGCGGTCAGCGGTCTTGCGGATTCGAGCGGATTCTACGCGATGCTGCGCGAGCTCGACGCGGACCTCGTGGCTGTTTTCGAATATCCGGATCATCACGCCTACACCAACGCCGACTGGCAGGCTATGGTGAACGCGATGCGCGATGCCGACCTCGTCGTCACGACCGAGAAGGACCTCGTCAAGCTCGAGCGGTTTCCGTTCCCGCGCGATTCGCTATACGCTCTCAGGCTCGAAGTGACGATGGACGCGGCCGGCGCGCGCGCGCTCGACGAGTTGATACTTGGGCACACGACGACGGCGACGGCTGATGCAAAGTAGAAATAAAATTCTCGGAGGATTTCGGCGATGGCGCTGAGTCAGGAATTGCTCGACATCCTGGCGTGCCCGAAATGTAAGGGCGACCTGCATCTCAACGAACAGAAGGACGGGCTCGTCTGTAACGCGTGCAAACTTGTGTATCCGGTGCGCGATGACATTCCAATCATGCTGATCGAGGAAGCCAAACCAATCGCGTGACCTCACCGCGGCGCGCGGCCAGTCCTGCCTTCCGCGGTGAAAAGTGAAGACGATCGACGCGACGCGCGCCCGTCAGCTCGCGTGGATCGCTATCGGCGTTTACCTGGTCGGGCTCGGCATCTCGGCGACATTTCGCGCACAAGGCGACTTCAACGTTTACTATCGCGCCGGACATCGCGTGCTTCTCGGCCATGCGATCTATCCAGCTGACGACTCCGATCGTTTCCTCTACGCACCGATCTTTGCGATTGCGTTCGCACCGCTGGCGCTGCTGCCACGCCATCTCGCGCAATTCGTGTTCTTCGCGATCAACGCATTCTCGTTGATCGAGTTGATTCTCGGCGCCGGCGTGATTTTGTTCGGCCGCGAACGAAAACTCCCGGCCGCGCTGATCGTCGTCCCGGTGCTTCTGTCGTTTCGGTTCATCGACAACAATTTCGATCACGGCCAGATAAATCTCCCGACGCTCGCGCTCATCCTGTGGGCAATCATCTATGCCGACGAATCTCGCGATGCTTGGGCAGGTTTGATGCTCGCGGCGGCAATGTTGATCAAGCCATTCGCGATACTCGCAGCGGTTCATCTAGCGATTCGCCGGCACTTCGCAACGCTCGGATGGGCTGTCGTCGCGGGGATCACGTTGCTGGTCGTGCCAATCGTGATCTTCGGACCGCACGGATTGATTGCGCAAACCAGCGCGTACGTTACGGCGATTGCTTCGATGACGAATCGATATCGCACAATGCTCACGAACCAGTCAGCCGTGTCCGCTGTGGCGCGCCTGCTGAGCCTTCGAATTGGGACTGACGCGGAAACGTCGCCCACTGCCACGATTGTTGGAATGGGACTCGAAATAATCCTGGTCGCGGCAGTGTCGCTCTGGGACTGGATGAGCGACGCACGCGAAAACCTCGCGGGTCGCCTCGCACTGTGCGGATTGTTCTGCCTGATGCCGTCGTTCGCGCCGATTTCCTGGAAAAGCTACTACGCAGCGATGCTGGTACCATACATGGCACTGACTGCGGCGCTGGTGACCGATCGAGCGGCCGGCAAGAGCGCGCCGAAGGAAGTCTGGACACTGTTCGTGCTGTCGGTGGTGCTCAATCTCGCGACCGGAAACTATTTGAATCGCGTCGCGCTCTTCTACTCGGCGCATTTCATTTCGTCATTGCTCGCGCTGGCCGCGGTGTTCGCATTGTGGTTCACGAACGAGGCAGCACTGGCGTGAGACCGCCATCGCAAATGAAGTGGCGCTCCGATCCGAGTTTCTCGACCTTCACGGTCAGGCGCCGCGAGCTGGTGATTCATCGCGACATCGCTCCGCAGGCTGCGCAAGTCATGCAACGGCTCGGCGAGCTGACCTCCGCTGTGGAAGCGGGCGCGGGTAATCGCCAAAGCGCGTATCGGTTAGATCTGGGCGACGGAGCCGAGCTATTCGCGCGTCGCGGGCGTCGCGGCGGGCTCATCGCGTCGATCCTCAGCGACGTTTACTTCGGTATCACGCCGCGTCCGCTGACTGAGCTCGCGGTGACGATCGAAGCGATGCGCCGCGCAATTCCGGTGGCCGAGCCGATGGGCGCGATGATCGAATGGCTCAGTCCCGTTCTTTATCGAGGATTCTTTCTGACCCGCGCGGTGCGTGGAATGACGTTATGGGAATTCCTGAAAACGGACGACGATCCAACGGTTCGTACTCACGTGCTCGGACAAGCGCGCGCCGCGATCGAGACGATGCACGACAAGGGTCTTTTTCACGCCGACTTAAATCTGCACAACCTGCTGGTGACGCAAGCGCGCGACAGTTTCAGCATTGTTGTCATCGACCTCGACAAGTCGCGGCTCTTCGACGCCCCGTTGTCGGCTGCGATGCGCCGCGCCAACGCGGCGCGTCTGGTGCGGTCCGCGCGCAAGCTCGATCCGTCCGGGAAATTCCTCGACGCAGCTGCTCTGTCGATTCTCAGTCTGGAATAATCCGCGAATTCAGTCGCGCTTCAGTGCGATCGCGTCGATCTCGATTCTTGCGTTGCGCGGCAGCGCCGCCACTTGCACCGTCGAGCGCGCTGGATACGGCGGTTCGAAATGCTCTCCATAGATGCGGTTCACGATTTCAAAGTCCGCAAGATCGACCATGAAGATTGTAGTCTTGACCACGTCGACAAAATCCAGACCGGCCGCTGCCAGCACCTCACCCAGGTTTTGCAGCACGCGCCGCGTCTCGAATTCGATACCGCCCTTGACGATCGTTCCCGACGAAGGATCGAGTGAAATTTGCCCCGAGCAGAAGATAAGCCCGTTTTTCTCGACCGCTTGCGAGTAAGGACCAATCGCAGCCGGAGCATTCTTCGTGTGAATCGAAGTTTTCATGAATAGCGATTACCGTTTTGCTGGCCGAGACGCGACACCCGCATGACGCCGTCGATCGAGCCGATCGAGTTCATCAGGTTGTTCAGTTGGCGCGCACTGGTGACGCTGACCTCGAACACCGCCAGCGCGCGTCCGTCGGCGCCGTGAGTTTTTACTTCGGCTGTCGAAATGTTCACGCCCGCCGACGCGATCGCCTTGGTCATCGCCGCGAGCAGGCCCGGCTGATCGGCGCACAGCACTTCGAGCCGAATCGGGCGCGGCGCTTCCTCGCCGTCCTTCCACACCACCGGGACGCGCCGCTGCGGATCGGTGTTGAGCGCATGCGGGCATCCCGCGACGTGCACCGTAACCCCGCGCCCGCGCGTGATGAAGCCGGTGATCGCCTCGCCCGGCAGCGGGTTGCAGCACTTCGCGAATCGCACCAGCATGTCGCCGACGCCCGAGACGACGACCGCGCCGCTGGCGGATTTGCGCGCTTCCTTGGCGGCGCGTTCTCGTTGCGCGGGACCGAGCGGCGTCGGCGGTTTCTCAGGACGATAGATTTTCAGTTCGTCGGGGGTGAGAAGTTTTCCGAGCAATTGCGCCGGCGTGATTATTCCGTAGCCAACCGCTGCGAGCAGGCTGTCAACGTCGCGCCGCGAAAATTCCGTGAGCACTCCGTCCAGCCGCTTGTTCGATTTGAGTTGCGTGACGCTGAGCTTGACCGGTTCGAGCTCGTGATCGATCAGCGATATGCCGAGGTCGCGCGAGCGTTCCGCCTGTTGATTGCGGAGCCATTGGCGGATGCGCGATTTCGCGCGCGCGGTGGCCGCGTAGTTCGTCCAATCCTTGCCCGGCACCTGCTTTTCAGATGTGAGCACCTCGACCGTGTCGCCCGATCGCAGCCGATAGCGCAGCGGCACCATGCGCCCGTTGACTCGCGCGCCCGCCAGATGGTTTCCGACCTGCGAATGGATTCGATACGCGAAATCGATCACGGTCGAGCCGAGCGGAAAATCGAACACGTCGCCCTTGGGCGTGAACACGAAAACTTCCTCGGGGAAAAGATCGTCCTTGACCGTCGAGAGAAATTCCTGCGGGTCCTTGAGATTCTGCTGCCATTCGATCAGCCGCCGCAGCCACGCGAACCGCTCGGTATCTTTTTCCTTGAGGTCGCGCGCGTTGCCGTCCTTGTAGCTCCAGTGCGCCGCGATTCCTTCCTCCGCCACCTTGTGCATCTCGCGCGTGCGAATCTGCACTTCCATCCGCTGCCCGCGCGGCCCGATCACCGTGGTATGCAGCGACTGGTACATGTTGGCCTTGGGCAGCGCGATGTAATCCTTGAAGCGCCCCGGCACCGGCTTCCAGTTCGCATGCACGACGCCGAGCGCTTCGTAACATTCGCGGACCGTGTCAACGATGATGCGAAACGCGACCAGATCGTAAATTTCTTCGAAGCTGAGCCCCAGCTCCTGCATCTTCGAGTGAATCGAAAAGAAATGCTTGGGCCTGCCGGTGACCTCGGCGGTCACTCCGCTGTCGGACATGCGGCGCGACAAAATCTCGATGACGTTGGCGATATATTCTTCGCGCTCTTTGCGCTTCGCCGCGACGAAAGCCTTCAGCGTCTGATACGCGCTGGCATTCAGATAACGAAACGACAGGTCCTCGAGCTCCGATTTGAGCCAATAAATACCGAGTCGATGTGCGATCGGCGCGTAAATTTCCATCGTCTCGCGCGCGATCTCCTGCTGGCGTTCGGCGGAGAGATGGTCGAGCGTGCGCATGTTATGCAGGCGGTCGGCGAGCTTGATCAGCACGACGCGAATGTCGTTCGCCATCGCGATGATCATCTTGCGGAAATTCTCGGCCTGCTTTTCTTCGCGGCTCTGAAACGTGATCTTCGAGACCTTCGTCACGCCGTCCACGAGCTGCGCGACCTCTGGACCAAAGTCTGCTTGCACCTCGGCCAACGACGCATGCGTATCTTCGACGACGTCGTGCAAAAGGCCGGTGACGATCGAAGGCACGTCGAGCTTGAGCTGCGCGATAATCATCGCGACGTTGAGCGGATGAGTGACGTAAGGCTCGCCCGATTCGCGCTTCTGATCGACATGCATCCGCGCCGAGTAATCGTAGGCGCGCCGGATAAGGCCGATGTCGGCCTGCGGATTGTAGGTCTGCACCCGCCCGATCAGGCCGGCGAGTTGGTCGGGAGTGCCGCTTTGCGCTAGCTCTTCCACGGCGCGAATTCGCCGCGCAGACGACTGACTTTCAGCCGCTCCGCGTTTACAATCGTTTCGAGTCGCTCAACCGATTTTGGAATCTCGGCGTTGACGATCAGGTAGTCGTATTCGGGATAGGCCTCGGCTTCGTCGCGCGCTTTGTGCAGCCGATGTTGGATCTTCGATTCTTCCTCGGTCGCGCGGCGGCGGAGACGCTCCGCAAGTTCCTCAAAAGTCGGCGCCAAAACAAAAATCGAAACCGAGTCGTCGGGATAGCTGTCGCGAATCTGCCGCGCGCCCTGGATGTCGATGTCGAGCAGGATGTCGCGGCCCGACGCGATCGCGGCGTCGAGCGGCGCCCGCGGCGTGCCGTACGATGACTCGAACACCCGCGCCCATTCGGCGAGCTCGCCCGACGATTGCCTGCGTTTAAATTCTTCCTCGCTCACGAAGCTGTAGTCGATTCCGTCAACCTCGCCTTCGCGCGGCGCGCGCGTCGTCAACGAAATCGAAAATTCCAAATCCGCGATCGCCTTGAGCGCCGCGCGATAAATCGTCGTCTTGCCCGCGCCCGACGGCGCCGAGAGAATGAAGATTATACCCCGCCTCGGCGGCAAAGAATCATCTGATTTCAAAGGTATCGAAGCCACATCAATCAGGTGCAAAGGCCCTTCCACTATACCCTATTCGACGTTCTGGACCTGCTCGCGCATCCTTTCCGCTTCCGCCTTAACTTCAACCGTTACTTGAGATAACGCCGCGTTCTGCGACTTCGATCCCATCGTATTCACTTCGCGATTGATTTCCTGCAGCAGAAATTCAATCGACTTCCCGATTTGCCCTTTGCGCTTGAGGATCGCCTTGAGGCCCTCGAGATGCGTGCGCAGGCGCGTGATTTCTTCGCTGATATCGCCGTGCTGCGACGCCGACGACGCCTCCTCATAGAGGCGTTTCTCGTTCACCGGCAACTCTTCGAGCAATTCCCGAATGCGTTGATGGAAGGTCTCCATGATCTCCTTACGCGACTGTTCCGCCAACTTTTCGATCCTCGGTACCGCCGCTTCGATATTGCGAACTCGCGTCGCGAAATCGTTAAGCAGGCTGCGGCCCTCGCGCACGCGCTCCGCATCGAGCGCCTTCAATGCCGCGACCAGGGCCTTCTGTCCAAGCTTGAATGCGTTGCGGGAGTCGTTCTCCTCCTCGACCACGTGAAAAATCTCCGGCCGATTTAGAATCGATCCAATTTCCGGATTGCCGTCGAGATGAAGCTGCTTGCCCAGGCGGCGCAATTCGGCGACGTACAAGTTTGCCAGCCGGTCATTCACCTCGAGCCGCACCGGCGGTGGCTTCAGCGCGACCGACTTGATGAAAATTTCGACCCGCCCGCGCGCCACAACGGTTTGCACGGTCTTGCGAATCTCCGCTTCATGCTCGCCCCATCCGCGCGGCACCGCCAGCTTCAGTTCGAAAAATCTCTGGTTGAGCGCGCGCACCTCGGCAACTACGCGAGTGCCATCGTGCTCGGCAATCCCCCGGCCGAATCCGGTCATGCTTTTCATTTCAATTTGCCGCCCCCTTCTTCCGTTTTCGCACACACTCGCGATAGAGCGCGAGCGTTTGCGCCGCCATCTTTTCCATCGAATAATTTTCCACGACGCGCGCCCGCGCCGCCGCACCCATCTGCGCTCTCAGTCCGTCCGATTCCGCCAGCCGTTGAATTGCCGACGCGATTTGTTTGGAATTTGCCGGCGGCACGATGATTCCGGAGCGCCCGTCTTCCACCACTTCACGCAGTCCGCCGACATTGCTCGCGATTACCGGAAGATTGCTCGCCATGGCTTCCAGAGCGGCCACGCCGAGCCCTTCTTTCAGCGACGGCATTGCAAAAATGTCCGACGCCCACAGCAGTTCACGGACGTCGTCGACTCTGCCGAGCAGCTTGATGCGCTCAAGGCTTCGGATGACCGCGATCTCGCCTTGCAGCACTTTATGCACTAAGCCCTGACCAACGATAAGGCATTTCAGCTTGAGCGACGCCGGGGGCGCCGCTAGCGCGCCGATCGCTTCGATAAGATAACGGTGGCCCTTGCGCTGCTCGAGCGCGCCGATCGCCGAAATCAGGATCTCGCCATCTGAAATTCCAAGCGCGGCGCGCGCCTCCGCCCGTTCCTGGATCGTTGGCGGGCGAAAACGGACGCAATCCACGCCGCTATGAATCACTGCGACGCGCTGGCGATCGACGCCTGCGGCCGCGAGCGAATCGGCAACGCCCTCGGAGATCGCGACGACGCCGTCGACCGCGCGATTGAACAAGAGCGGCGCGAACAGGCGATTGGGGCGGTAGTCCATCCGCCGCGTAACGACCAGCGTGCTCGCGAAGCCGCGCGCGAACGGCGCCATCGAATGCGCACGCGAGGTATGAAAATGAACGACGTCGTAATGCTCGCGCTTGAGAATCGCGCGCAGCTTGACGCCCGCCGCCAGGTCGATCGCGTTGCGGATGCGGATCGGATGACATCGTATGCCCTCGGCGGTCGCTCGCTCCCAAAGCCGTCCTGCGGGATCGCAAATCAGTTCGGCGCGATGACCGGCGGCGCCCATCGCCAGCGTCAACCCAAGCACCTGGGTCTCGCCGCCGCCGAAGCCAAGCTCTGGATCGACGCCGACGACGCTCAGCGCCGAGACGTCAGCCGTATCGCTTTGAGCACTCAATTGGATTGCGTCGTCATGTTGAACTACGTGCGTCATCTTGCCGTTCGAGTGCATCAATCGAAAAATCTGTAGTACAAGATTGCGCAGACCGCGGTCAGCGCGTCGCGGATGCCGATTTTCTTGCCCTCTTCATAGGTCCGTCCCGAATACGACACCGGCACTTCGTAGATGCGCCATCGCGCGCGCGCCGCTTTGGCGGTGATCTCGGGCTCGAAGGTGAAACGATTCGCGTTGAGCTTGAGCGTCATCAACTTCTCGCGCACGAATCCCTTCATCCCGGTTTCCATGTCGGTCAGATTCAAATCGCTGATCATATCGGAGAGCAGCGTCACCGCGCGGTTCGCGACGTAATGCCAGAAGAACATGACGCGATGCGGGCCGGATAGGAAGCGCGATCCGTAAACCATGTCGGCGCGCCCGTCGAGCATCGGGCCAATCATCGCACCATAGTCGCGCGGGTCGTATTCGAGGTCGGCGTCCTG
>PMOH01000066.1:7974-8120 GCA_003161515.1 Deltaproteobacteria bacterium | reverse complement strand
GTGTTCGACAAGTCGATCTTCAAGGATTGCAAAGTTTCGAGCAGCTCGTCGGGAACGACCGTCACCTTGAGCATGCAGCCGGTCGCGCATTTCGCGATCGTCCCGCTCGAAGCCCCGTCGCGCCTGCTGATGACCTTCACCCCGCA
>PMOH01000066.1:7106-7965 GCA_003161515.1 Deltaproteobacteria bacterium | reverse complement strand
ACGTCGTCGAACTTGATGTCCAGGAACTTCAGCACCACCTCGGCGTACACCTTCAGTCCCCAGTAGAAGCCCTCGATTGGCAGGCGCTCGTCGTTGCCGTGATAGAGCGATCCGAACGGCATGTGCGGGTCGAGCTTCACCGGCGAAAATCCGTAACACGCCGCGCCCAGCTTCGAGTAGAACTTGCTGTCGGTCGCGCCCGGGATCATCCAGGGAATCGCGATCGAGCCAGGGTCGGCCGCCTCGACCGTCTTCTTTATCAACTCGAACAGCGGCGTGTCGGGACTGGTCTCGGCCGGCGGCGCGGTCTTGAGCAACTCGAAGGTCGGCTCGGGCCCGACAATCTGGCGCAGCTCGGCCATGAAGCTCTCGGGATCTTCGCCGGGCAGCGTGCGCCCGTCGAGCACGATCGTCGCCTCGCCGGGAATCACGTTGTCCTTGTATCCCGCGCGCAGAATCGTCGGCGACACCGTGTTGGACAGCATCGGCGCGAACAGCGGCCCCGGCGATTCGACCGGCACGCCCATCTCCTCGAGCGTCTGCCGCATGAACGGCGAAACATTCTTGCGCATCGGCGTCCGCACAATTCTGGTGATCAACTCCGACATTCGTGAGATAGCGGTGTCCGCGCGCGGCATCGATCCATGTCCCGGCGGCGCAGTAACTTTCATCTTGATCGTGACGAAGCCCTTCTCCGCCACCTGGATCGGATAGAAGCGCTTGTTCCTGAGATGAACCGTGAAGCCGCCGACTTCGTTCAGCACGTAACCCGCGCGGACCAGTTCCGGATGCCGCTCGACCAGGAACTTCGCGCCGAAATCCGATCCAGCCTCCTCGTCCGCGACCGCCGCGAGTATCA
>PMOH01000066.1:911-7074 GCA_003161515.1 Deltaproteobacteria bacterium | reverse complement strand
GATCGCTCGACCGGAACCACGTCGGTATGCGACGACAGCAGCAGCGCGCCCGCCGACGAATCGGTACCCTTATGGCGCGCGATCAGGTTGGCGCGCGTCGGAGCGCTTTCGCGGATCACCGATTCGACGCCATGCGTGCCCAACTCGTCGGCGATATAATCGGCTGCGATCCGTTCGTTGCCGGGCGGATTGGTGGTGTCGAGCCTGACCAGCGCGCGCAGACAATCGAGCGCCTCTTGCTGAAACGCTTGCCAGGAGATTTTCATCGAGTTCCCCCTTCGAATGAAATCATAATTGTCATACAATGCTACAACTTGTCACAACGAGAACATAGACGTTTGAACGTCGATTATCGTTACTAAGATCAGGCAAATAAAGTCCTTGCAGGCAGTAGTTTCCGGTAATTTCTGACCGTGGCGTCTCGCCGCAACTGACGCTAGCCTCGCTGAAGGGTTGCAGATTGTGGGTATAGTTTGTGTCGAAAGAGTTCTCGTCGCCGTGCGCGATCTCGCGGCGTCGCAAGAAAACTGGCAACGCGCCGGATTCGCCTTCGCTCGAAAGGAATTCGATCACGACGGCATTCGCATCGCCCGGATGGCCGCGGGGGCGGTGGAAATCGATCTCTGCGCGACGAACTCCGCCGAATCTGAGTCGCCGCTCGCCCGACATTTGCTCGAGGCGACTAAAAACGACAGCGTCGGCGGCATCATCGGATGGGTCTGGGGCGTCAAGGGCGTGCTCGTCTCGAATGAGCGCGAGCCGAATTCAATCCCCTCCATAGAATCGATCCTACTGCCCGGCCTGGGGCAGGGCTCGGTCAAGGCCGAGTTGCTTTCCTCGGGATTGCCGGGCGTCTTGACCGCGGCCGCCCCAATCAATTTCGACCTCGAGTCGCGCCGCCGGTCGCTCGCGCGGCTCTGCGGGACCAACCCGAACACCGTCGAATATCTCGAGCACATCGTCGTGATGACCCCGGTGCTGGACGACGCGATCGCCGCCAACGAGGCGATCGATGTCCCATGCAAACGAATCCGCGAAGTCGGTGACGGCAAAACGCGGCAGGCGTTTTTCAAGCTGGAGCAGACGGTACTCGAAGTCGTCGGCCCGGCGACGCGCGGACGTCCCGGATGCTGGGGCCTCGCGCTGATGTGCTCAAACATCGCGAACGCAGTCGCGACCGCGCGCGCCAACGGCCTGCAAGCAACCGATCCCAAGCTAGCAATTCAAGGCGGCCAGATCGCCCGAATCGTCGATCCGCTCGACGGCGTCGCGATCGCCTACATGCAACCCGGCCCCCGCCGCGACAGTTGATCGCATTTGATATGCAATGGTTGCTAGAATTTCACGGCGTCGTCCGCGCGCGACAACGGAGCGCGGCCTTAATACTTAAAAGAGAAAAATGAGCATTAAGCATTTGCCATTGTCGGCTTCACCTGACGAAATCTGCGCAACTCTAGCCGACGACGGATGCGTCGTCGTCGATCGCGTTGTCCGCCCCGAAGTGATGGACGAAGTCGCGACCGAGTTGCGTCCCTTCACTGAAAAGACGCCGATCGGCGCCGACGATTTCAGCGGCCGTCGCACGCGCAGGACCGGCGGACTTGTCGCGCGCTCGCCAAAATCTCGCGAGCTCGTGATGAACCCAACTGTGCTCGGCGCGGTCGGCCAACTGCTCGGCCACGCCACCAGCTTCCAGCTCCATCTCACTCAGATCATTTCGATCGGCACCGGCGAGCCGGCCCAGACCATCCATCGCGACCAGTGGGCCTTCGATTTTTTCCCATTTCCGAAAGGCTACGAGGTCCAGTGCAACACGATCTGGGCGATGACTGATTTCACCGAGCAGAACGGCGCCACCCGCGTGATTCCCGGCAGCAATCGCTTCGACGACCGTCTGCGCTTCACCGAAGCCGACACCGAACCGGCCGAGATGACCAAAGGTTCGGTCCTCTTCTACACCGGCAGCATCTACCACGGCGGCGGCGCGAACCGCTCGAACAACATCCGCACCGGAATCAACATTACCTACAACGTCTCGTGGCTCCGCCAGGAAGAAAACCAATACCTATCGGTCCCTATAGAAACCGCGCGCACGCTCCCAGTCGACCTGCTTAGATTGATGGGCTACCGACTAGGCGCCTACGCGCTAGGCTACGTCGACGACACCCGCGACCCAATCGAGGTAGTCCGCCCCGACCTGGCCCGCAACGGCTTCCGCCCAGTCCTCGAAACCCAGGAATCCGCCAGCTTGCTGAAGCCTCAATCGCAAGGATCGAACGCAAAGGACTGAGCAATCGTCAGCTTTTGTTCTCCGTCATTCTGAGCCGCTGCGGCGAAGAATCTGGACGGACGTTCCTACGTCCGGCACCCGCCAAAGCGCAGTACGCGCGAGATCCTTCGCTGCGCTCAGTGACGGAGGCTTCAATCCTACTCGCCCTTCTCGAAGCAGACCGCCTCGATATTGTGACCATCCGGATCCAGCACGAACGCGCCGTAGTAGGTGGGACTGTATTGCGGCCGCGGACCGGCCCCGCCATTGTCGCGCCCACCTGCCTTCATCGCCGCATCATAGAACTTGCGCACCGTCGCGCGATCCTTCGCCAACACCGCGATATGCGCATAGCCGTGCGACGCAGTTTCGCGATGCCCGATCCAGATTCGCTCGCGATCGGGTCCCGCGAAGCCCGCGTATTGCTCCTGGTCGTTGCTGAAGACCAGCGTGTATCCGAGCGGTTCGAGCGCCGCCTTATAGAAGGTGAGGCTCCGCTGAAAATCCGAAACTCTGAGCGAGATGTGATCGATCATTGTTGCTCCGGGCTATTGCGGATCGCCGAGCTTCAGCAACTGTTTGCCGAAGTTCGCGCCGGTGAACAGCCGGATGATCGTCTTAGGCGCATTCTCGAGTCCTTTCTGCAAATCGACCTGGTTCTTGAGCTTCCCATCCGCGTACCACTTGGACATCTCGGCAATCGCCTCGGGATAGCGCGGCAGAAAATGAAATACCAGGAAGCCTTCCATCCGCGCGCCATTCAAAATCAGGTTGAAATAATTCTTCGGCCCAACCGGATTTCTCTCGCCAAGGTTGTTGTACTGCGAAATCGCTCCGCACAAAACGATCCGGGCGCCATACGCCATTCGCGCCAGCGCGTGATCGAGAATTTCGCCGCCGACGTTGTCGAAGTACACGTTGATGCCTTGCGGGCAATGCTTGGTCAGTGCCTCACCCACATTCTCACTCTTATAGTCAATTGCGGCGTCGAAGCCCGCCTCCTTCAACAGCCAATCGCACTTCTCGCGTCCGCCCGCGATACCTACTACGCGGCATCCTTTGATTTTCGCGATCATCCCGGACACCGATCCGGTCGCACCCGCCGCGCCCGAGACCACGAACGTATCGCCGGACTTTACCGCGCCGACCCCGAGCGTGCCGAAGTATGCCGTCAGCCCGGTCGTCCCGAGCAACGACAGCGCCATGATCGGGTCGGTGCCGCGCGGCAGCTTCTGCAAACCCATCAGTCCTTCGCCGCCGTTGACCGTGTAGTCCTCCCATCCGAAAAGCCCTTGCACCAGGTCGCCCTTGGCAAAACCCTCGCGCTTGGACTCGACCACCTGTCCCACCGTGCCGGCCTTCATCGTCTGTCCGAGCGGGATCGCCGGCATGTAGGTGTCCATCGACATCCATCCGCGCTGCGTCGGGTCGAACGAGAACGCGAGGTTGCGCACCAGCACCTGGCCGTCCTTCAGCGGCGGTACGGACGTTTCATTCCAGCGAAAATCGCTCTCCTTGATAATTCCCTGCGGACGCGCCTCGAGCAGCCATTGCCGATTCTTGAGCTCTGCCATCGATATAACCTCAACTGCGAGTGTGACTTCGACTTACCCGATAAGCGCCCCGCAAACAAGGAACGTCTTTGTGTCATAGGCCTTTAAGTGGGGCGGCCCGCCGTGCCCGCCACCTGAGGCACCGACGCTCGGCGTAGCACGAAAGCGGGCAAAACCCTACAATCGGGCGACGGAGGAACCGACATGTCGATGATGGGGCGTTTCGTTCAGGTGTCACCGGCTCGCTTGAAACAGATTATTGACGATCCTTCCGACGTCGAAGAACTTTTCACCGGCGATCAGGCCGCCCAGGCCATGCCGCAGTTGATGGGCGCGCTGAAGGAAAAACTGCACGGCCGCGCGCCGCAAATGCTGGCCGCATCGATGGCGGCGATGCCTCCGGAATTGCGCGACAGACTCGCACAGTCCCTGAAAAACATCGGCATCGATCCCGACGCGCTCGCGCGCGGCGAAGGCGGCGATGACCTCGCGAAGTTGATGGCCGAACGCATGCAAAAGCTCGGACTGCGTTTGCCCGGTCAGCCGCCGGCTTCAGGTGGCAGTGCGCAAGCGTCGGGAAAGGGCGCGGACCTCTCGATCGATAAGGCATGGCACGGCGTGCACTACCTGTTGTGCGGCAAGCTCGAACCCGGCTCCGATCTCGCAAGCCAGGCCGTGATGGGCGGGACGGATATCGGCGATGACATGGGTTACGGACCTGCCCGCTATTTCGACGCCGCCAAAGTTGCCGCAATTGCCGTTGAGCTGAGTCGCCCGAATCTCGAAGCGGAGATGACCGCGCGATGGGATCCGGCTCAAATGGCGACGCTCGGCATCTATCCAGGCAAATTCGACGCTGCGGACCAGCAGTGGCTGATGGACGCCTTCCGACAGCTGCGACAATTCTACGTTGACGCCAGCGCCGCAAAGCTCGCAATCGTTACGTGTCTCGAATGAGTGTTAGCAGACGCTGGCCGAGAACAATTCAGTTGCGGACCGGCTCGCGCTCGGCCACAATGCGCCCTGCTGATGACCCGCAGAACTCCTTCGCGCGCCGTATCGTTGCGACTAGGAACCGTCCTCCTGGTGCTGATTTCCGCTACATCCGCAATTGCTTCTCATCGGCCGTTGCCGTCGCAGGTACTCTCCAAGTCTCCCGGAATGCGTCCGTTCGGGACGGGCCGCCACTCATTGTGGGGCATCCGGGTGTACGACGCGACGCTGTGGATTGTCGGCCCGCAATATTCCGCGGATGCACCTCATGCGCTCGACATCGAACCGGGCCGTGCGGTTCCGGCAGACACTCTGATCAAGAACGCGATCGCCGAGATGCGCGGTCTCAGGGTTGGCGACGAGCGCCAACTTGGAATCTGGCAAGCGGAGATGAAGAAGCTGCTTCCCAACCTGAAACAAGGTGATCAGGTCGTCATCTTCTGTCCGGACACGAGGCGGACGCTTGCCTACGTGAACGATTCGAGCACCGGCGCAATCGACGACCCGTCATTCTGCCCGGCGGTCATGAGCGTATGGCTTCATCCGCAAACCAAACATCAGGCGATGCGGAAGTCGCTGCTTCGACAGTGACGCACGAACACTACTTCTTAGAACAGGCGCTGGCCGAAGAACACGGCGTTGATATCGCGCTTCGACGCTGCGAGCGCGTCGCGCGACTTCGCCGCGATCTTTTTAGCGAGCTCAAGCGCGGCGGGCATCAACTCATTGGATTTGACGACGCGGTTGAGCGCGCCCATCGCGAGCAATTCGTCCGCCATGTAATGCCGGCACATCAGGATCGCTTCCTTCGCGCGCCATGGCCCGAGCCGCGCGGCGAGCACGCTCGCGGGAGCGCCGCGATAGGGCACGTCGAGGTCGACCTCGGGCACCCAGAACTCCGCTCCTTCGACTGCGATCGCGAAATCGAACGCGAGCACGAACGACCATCCGCCGCCGACCGCGTAGCCGTTGATCGCGCCAATCGTGATCTGATCGAGATGCGCCAGCACGTCGAACGCGCGGCCTATCAGCCGCGGCCATCGTTTGCCGAACTCACCCATGCGTCGGCGCCGCTCTGCGGGGTCGATAACCGCGCCCGCCGGAGCCTTGAACATCGCGTGGTCGGCGCCGGCGCAAAAGGCGGAACCTTTGCCGGTCACGATCAGCACGCGGCATTCGCGATCGTCGCGAACCGCATGCAGACGCCGCTCGAAATCGAGGATGACGCCTTCATCGAGGCAGTTGCGCCGCTCCGGCCGATTGAACGTGATCGTCGTGATCGGACCGTCGTTCTCGACCAGGAAGTTTTCAGTGGTCTTGCCCGACGCCATCGTGTTGCTTTACTTCG
>PMOH01000066.1:0-863 GCA_003161515.1 Deltaproteobacteria bacterium | reverse complement strand
ATCCCTCCCTCTCCGCCAGTTTTATTGGGTTTTTTCCGATCTGATTCATTGTTTTACGAGCCCGCTTCGGTGCCGATTTCGGGCCGGGTGGGCATAGGGTGGGCATGATTTGAGGCCACCGGCACCGCTGCGCTCTCCAGCGAAGACATTTCTTCTGCAGAAAGATCGTCGGTGGGTATCCAACGCCAGTAGTGCTTCAACAACATTTGCAACGTGCGATGACCCATCTGCCGCTGAATCCAGTTGAGCGGTTTGTGCTGCTTCAGGGCCAAGACCGCGAAGCTGTGACGGCACTGCCCGATCGGTCTGTGCGGAACCTCCGCTCTCTCGAGAATTCGACGCCAGACCACGTCGGTCGCCCAGCGCACATTGGGTGCAGCGCCGCTCTCATTTGGGAAGACGTACTTGCTGCGCAGCTGGACTCTTTCCCGTTGCTTCGACAGCTCAGCGCGAACCCTTGGACCGTACTGGATCATGCGCCGGCTGCTCTTTGTCTTCGGCGTCGTGATTCCATATCGGACGCTGAGGCTTCGGTTGATCAGTGCCCGGTCACGATCGAGGTAGACCCTGTCCCAGGTCAGAGCGAGCGCTTCGCCGCGCCGAATCCCGGTGAAGAAATAGAGCGTGACAAGAGCGCGTTCCCAGCCTTCGGCCGCCGCGATGATCGCTTCAATCTGATCCGCGTTATACGGCATCACTTCGGTATCTTCGGGCTCGTCCGAGATTTCGGAATCGTCGTCGTTCGCTTGGCCGGAATCCTTAAATGGCTTCATCCCGAGCAGGAGGTCTTCGTTGAGCAGTTTCCTGACGCGAGCGAATTCCAGGATTTGATTCAGGACATCCCACGCCATGTTCTTTCGTCG
>PMOH01000513.1:12285-16071 GCA_003161515.1 Deltaproteobacteria bacterium | reverse complement strand
CAGTTGCAGGCGAACGAGGAGCCGCGCGATCAGAGTGTGCATCATCCCGATTTGGACAATCGCGCGGATCTGCTTGGAGTGGAGATGGGCTTCATGCGCGGCGCTACGAACTTCAACGATCCTGGCTACCGGGATCTGCCGAATCCCGCACAGATGCAAATTTCTCCCGCACCGTGATTCGCCGCTGAGCCATGGCGGTCCGTGCTGTTAGAAATTCACATACGCTGCGTTTTACTTGCTCCCGGTACGCTCGATCGGCGTTTCAGTCAATCTCCTACAGTGTCAACATCGCGACAGAAATCCGCTTTTCTTTTGCCAATGAATTGATACGCCCGCGCGTCCCGTATAGCTCTTCTACAAGACATTTTCGTCGAGAAATCGAACGACAGAATTTCCGTCCTGATCGCATAGGCCGAAAAGCCAGCGCGGTCGAAGTCGGACGGGGGAGCTTTCTGTATGGTAGATCGATCGCGATGGCAGTTGGTTGCTGTTGCAACGCGGACAGCGTCGGGCTTGGGGAAGCTGGCGATCGTCTGGGCATTTAGTTTCATGTTCGCGCTCATGGGCCAAGGCCGAGCGCGCGCCGCGAGTCCGATACACATCGCCTCGCCGGCGCCGGACGCGGTCGTCTCCAACTTGGTGACCACCTCGGTAAAGATCAAGCCGGCTGTCGCGAGCGTGGCCTTCAAACTTGACGGTACCGTGATGTCGTCATCTTCGTCCACCACCTATGTATGGGATTCGACGATGGTGCCGAACGGTGCGCATACGATTTCTGCGAGCGCCTATTCGTCATCCAACCAACTGATTCGGACCGTCTCGGAGACGGTCAGAGTCTCGAATCACAAACATACTGCGACGCCAACTGCCACCGCGACTCCGGGACCGGTGGTTTCGTTCGTCTCGCCGGTTAACGGACAGAAGCTGAGCGGAACGATAACCGTGGCGCTGTCTTTCTCGGCTCCGCCTTCTACCACCAATCCAAATGCGGTCTGGTGGACCCACTTGTCGGTGGATGGCGCGGCAATCACTGACGGCTACAACAATTTGCCGTGGGACACGACCACGGTTGCTAACGGATCGCATTCGCTGCGAGTGGATGGCTACGCGTACAACGGGACGACTTCGATCGGCAACGCGACCGTCAGCGTGATGGTCAGCAATGCGGGCGCGACTGCAACGGCAACCGCAACACCGACTTCGACGGTTACATCGACCTCGACAGCGAAGCCGACTGCAACTGCGACGGCTTCATCGACCTCAACAGCCAAGCCCACTGCGACCCCGACTATCGCTTTGACTCCAACTCCCACATCGACTCCGACGCCGAGCGGATCGACCTTCTATGTGTCGCCGACTGGAAGCGACTCTGCGGCGGGCAGCTCCAGCTCTCCGTGGCGGACGATTCAGAAGGCAGCCAGCATGCTCAAAGCGGGACAGACTGCGATCGTATCGGCAGGCAACTACGGCGAGCGGGTAGAGATTGCGAACTCGGGCACGCTGGCATCGCCGATCACTTTGCAAGTCGCCAGCGGCGCGGATGTTCAACTGTTGGGCTTCGACCTGTCGGGCAGTAACTGGGTGCTGAACGGGTTTGATATCTCGACCCAAACCAACGGCAGCGAAGGCTACGGTATCTACGTGACGGGTTCAGCTTCGTACGACACGATCGAGAACAACTATATTCACGAACTTTGCCACGAGGGCATTTTCATGGACCCGACCGTCTCGCACATCTCGGTGCTGACCAACCGCATGTGGCGGGCGGAAATGGCGGGCGCGCAGGTCGATGGCACTTACGAGCTGATCGAGGGCAACGAGGTCTGGGGCACGCAGCAGTATCCATCGTATGCAGGTGGAATCTATGCGGGATGCACGATTGGTGGCGGCGCCGACGCGGACGCGTTCCGCTTCTTCGGGCAGCATAACGTGTTCCGATCGAATAACCTCCACGACATCTACACAGAATTGCCGACCAACCCGAATCCGCATACCGACTGCTTCCAGACCTGGGGCAGCACCGCGATGGAAGTGGACGACATTTTGATTGAACAGAACTTCTGTCGCTGGCCGGTCGCCTCAACCACGGTGGACGCGGAGACCGCGATGATCGAAGGCATCGACGGGCTGGTCGGGACGGTAACTTTCCAGAACAACGAACTGTCCGACGCGCGGCAAGGAATCGTGGTCGGAAGCAACGTCGGCGCGCTGCACGTTTACAACAACACTTGGGATCACATCGTGGAAGAAGGGGTCATCTTCAACGATATGCGATCGTCGGCCGACGAGTTCATCAACAACATCTACTATGATGTTGGCGCGGGCGGCGATTCGTACGCTGAGGTTCCAAGTGGCAGCCCGGTATTCGAGGACAACGATTTCTATATGCCGGGCGGCGGCAGCCTGGGCACCTATCCGACGGTTGAGCCGTACATAAGCGTCGATCCGATGTTCGTCAACTACGGCGACTCGACCAGCCTGGGCGCGGACTTCCATTTGCAGGCGAGCTCGCCGCTGAAGGGCGCCGGGACGACGCTGACAGAGGTCGTCAATGACTATTACGGGACCAGCCGGGTGGGACTCGCATACTCAATCGGCGCGGCGCAGTGATAGTCAGTCGAAGGAGATTGCGGTAGTCAATAGCTATAGTCAGAGCGAGGTTCGATAATAGTGAATTGACTGCCGCAATCCGCCGCCCAGCCGGGTGCTGATGTAGCCGAGCATTTCCGCTGTCAGCAGATACTTCGGGCGCAGATAAACGCCGCCATTGTTGAGCGAAAACAGTATGCGGTGGAATTTCCAGTTGTTGAAATTGCGCAACAGCTTGAACCGCGCCGATACTCCCAGGGTCTGCATGCCAAAAGGAAATTTGAATCCGAACCAAAGCGGCTGAGAGTTGATTACCAGGTCGGGCTCGGTCGAACTGTCGATTTCCTCGAGCGAACCGGTCGCGAGTCTGAGCGCCACCGTCGTGTCGAGGTCCGGAATCCGGATAGTCACTCGACGGAGCATCCGCAACAGAAGCATCGAGTACCTGTCGCGCATCTGCGCCGCAAGATTGTCGTAAGCGGAGACAATCTCAGCCACCGTCTTGCTCTGAATCGGATCGTAAGTGCGTTCATCGACGGTTGGCAGTTGGTCGAGCTGCTCCAGCGCGCGCGATGAATCGTGCGCGGCGCCGACCTCGAAGGTGTCTCCCGGATAAAGTACAGCCGCGCGCTGGCCGCGCCGCGTCAAATAATCGGCTGCGTCGCGCGCGGAATTCACAAAATTGTTCACGTACTTGTTGTCGAGGCTCGAAAAGTACATAAAGCTCGCGAACGGGATCGTGACCTTTGCATCCAACGCGCGATGCACCGACGAAACATTCTCGAGAATCTGCTTCGCTCGTTGCGGCAGATATCTTTCGTGAGGTTCGAAGCCGGCGTAAGCCGCCAGCGAGAATTGGCTGAGTAGCACGTCCACCCGACCGACGTCGTTGAGAATTCCCTTGCATTCGCCGACGCTGATGCGCGCGTCGTTGGCGTTGAAGATGACTTGCGACTGCTCAATTACCGCGAGCGCCGAGTCCATCAGGCCGGCGTGATAGCAATACACTTTCGTCGCGTTTGGCGTGTCGGACAGCGGCACGACTTTGCGGTGCGGTAACCGCTTGAATCGCTGATAACCAAGCTTGCGAAGCGCGCCGAACACCTTGGCGTAGTCGCGGTCCTGAAACAGGACGGTCACGCGCGCTTTGAAGGCCGCGGGAAACGAGTCGAGAGTCGGGAAGTGGCAGTGATCCGG
>PMOH01000513.1:4462-12203 GCA_003161515.1 Deltaproteobacteria bacterium | reverse complement strand
AATCCTCTCCGGACACAAAAGGCCAAATAAGGCAGTTCAGTACAGGTCGCCAACTATAATATCATGTATTTTCAGGAATCAGTGCAATTTTCATTACTTTATTTTAACTTGAATAGCTTGTCATAGCTTTTCATATCTGCTACGGTGCCGATTGAGCCGCACAAACGGTGAACTCGATTCAAGGAAGAAAGGAATTCGTGGTCCGTCACTCTCAAAGCGCCTGCAGTGGGTAACTGATGAAAGTCACCTTGGTCTCACACGCTTCGGTCGTAATCGAGTCGCACGGCCTGCGAATCTGGACCGACCCATGGCTGGCCGGAAAGGTCTTCAATGAATCGTGGTCGTTGTTCCCGTCCGCCGCATTTGATCCGGCGATGCTGGAGAACATCGACTATCTCTGGATTTCACACATTCATCCGGATCACTTTCATATCCCGAGTCTGAGCGCGCTGCCGTCCGAGTTCAAAGCGCGGGTCAAGGTCCTGTTCCAGGACAATCATGCGGATCGCGTTTTCGGAGTGCTGGGAAAGTGCGGTTACAAAAATTTCCAGGTGCTAGCGCATCGCAAGCGGGCGGCCCTCAACGAGCGCACTGCCGTTTACTGCTACAGCGCGGGGACGCTCGATTCGTGCCTCGGCGTGATCGAGCCGGAAGGGGCGCTGTTCAACATCAATGACTCGCGGCTGAACGCGACCGATTGCCGACGGATCAAGTCGGACGTCGGGCGAATAGACACGGTGCTGAGCCAGTTCTCGCTAGCGGTCTATAACGGCCTTCAGCCGCGCGAGTCTCATCTGCGGCGCGGGGCGGCGGCGATACTCGAGAAAATTTTCGCCAATCACGCGGCGCTGGGCGCGAAGGTCACGATTCCGTTTGCGAGCCTGATGCGCTTTTCGCTGGCGGACAATCGCTACATGAACGCGTTCGCGAACCGTCCGCGCGACGTCTGGGAATATGCGCGCCGGCGCAATCTCGGGGTTGCGATCCTGTTCCCGGGCGACAGCTACGATTCGTCCTCGAGCTGCGAGTCGGTTCCGGCGCTGGCAAAGTACGATGAGGTTTACGAAACGATCGATCAATTTCCTTACGACACGCCCGCGGCCGTTCCGCTGCAGCCGATAGAGCACGCGTTTCACGAGATGGTGCGCCATCTGCATGAAAAATATCCCGCGCTGATATTGCGGATGCTGCGTGCGGTGGTGGTGAAGCTTCCGGACCTCGATAAGACGGTGGCATTTTCGATTTCGGCGGACTCATTCGCGGAAGTCGCAGCGTCGCATGCGCCGGACATCATGATGAGTTCGCAGGCGCTCCACTTTTGTTTCTTCAGACCTTATGGACTGCAGACGCTGTCGAGCTCGGCGCAGCATACGGTGACGCGCAACCTGGTGAACTGGCGAATCCATCGCGCGCTGTTTGCGATGAACAATGCGCAGGCGTACGGCCGCCTCAAGTATCTGCTCAACAGCGAGAATCGGAATTTCTTCGCGAGAAGGCTTCGCGCGATGGTCCGCTATACCGATCTCACGCGCGCCCGAGTCAGATTTCCCGATAGCTACCGGTCAAAGAGTCGTGCTGATTGATGCGAGCCGAATTATCCGGTTCGTTGAATGGCTTTGGAAATTGAGATGGACAGATATATTGCGATAACTCCGGCCCGCGACGAGGAGCAATTTTTACCCGGGCTGATTGCCAGTATGGCGGCGCAGACGCGGCTGCCGAATCGTTGGATCATCATCGACGACGGATCGAGCGATGGCACTGCGGAAATCCTCGATGAAGCCGCGCGGCAACATAGCTGGATCGAGCCGATACACCTGGCGCGAGATCGTCCGCGCAAGCCGGGCGGCGAATCGGTGATCATGCAATTTCTTCCGCGCGAGGCGTGGAAGGACCTGGATTTTATTTTTCGGCTCGATGCCGACCTGAGCTTCGCTCCCGATTTCGTCGAGCTGATGATGAAGGAGTTTGCGGCCAATCCCAAGCTCGGTATCGCGGGCGCGACGCTCTACGAGCCGGTAAATGACCAATGGGTCGCAGTGCCTGACATGCACTCGTTCCACACCCGCGGCGCCACCAAGATGTATTCGTCGGCGTGCTTCGACGCGATCGAGCCGCTGGAAGGTTGTCCGGGCTGGGACACGATTGACGAGATGCGCGCGTTGATGCGGGGGATGAAAACCCGGAGCTTCGCGCACATCCGCGCGTTCCATCACCGGCCTCAAGGCGAAGCGGCCGGTGTGTGGCAAAGCTACTACGGAAAGGGAAAGACGGCNNGGATATTTCGGCAGTCAACTCAGGCGGCGTCCGAGTGTGAACGATACCAAGCTCGTAAAGTACATACGCCAACAGCAAGTTCGCCGTTTACTGATGCTGGACTCAGTCTGGCGTTGACCAGGCATAGGTAACTCACATGCAAAGCTATTACGGTCATGCGCAAAGACTTCTCCTGGTAGTTCGAAGTGGGAAATTCGCAAAGTTGGCGCGAGAGCTATTTAAGCGCGTGTTTTCGAATAGTGAGTCCTATCTGCTTAGACGCGATCTGACCGTTCCATTTAATGCTCCTGCACCAAAGCAACCGATTGAAGTAAGGCCTATCAGTGAGGGCGACATACCGGCGATACTTGGTGCGCGTCCAGGTCGTTTGCTTATTTTGAAGGCCAATATTCCGACTTGCTATCTTGGCATAACCGACAGTGGTCAGATCTCCTACATGCAATGGCTAATTGGGCAAAGCGACCTTGACCGATTCAGGCCATTCTTCGACGGCGAGCTGAGAAACCTGCGCAAGGATGAGGTCCTGCTGGAATTTGCCTATACCTTCGAGCAGTTCCGTGGGCAGAAGATAATGCCGGCTGCTATGGCGGCGATTGCAGAGAAAGGTCTGTTGAGCGGCGCTCGCTATGCGGTGACCTATGTTCAGAAGGACAACGTCGCAGCCTTGAAAGGATGCGCTGCAGCGGGGTTTTCACCCTACATGATCCGAAAGGAGCGATGGCGGATCTTTTCGTTTAAAGAATCCTTTAAAAGTCTTTCAGATGGCTTAGTTGCGTCATGAGAGTGTCGGGATAGATCGGATGGCCCAGGAATTTCTGATTTCATCCGGCTCAGTGGATATCACGCCACGTCGACCGGTGATGCTTGGGGGCTTCAACAAGCGCACGGCGCCGTTTACCTCGGTCGCCAGCCGTCTTGAAGCGAACGTCATCCTTATTAAAGGAGCGTCATCGAGCGTAACGATAGTAAGTACTGATTTGCTCTATCCCGGCGAAACGCTGAGGGCTCAATTGGTAAAGAACCTGGGCCTCGAAGGTAGGAGCGAGGAACTATTTCTTTGCGCATCGCATACCCATTCGGCGCCGATGACCGCGCCATCGATACCTCATCTCGGCGTTGCTGACGCGGAGTACGTGAACTTTGTTGCGACTCAAATTACGGCCTTAGTCAAGTCGATCGAGGACAAAGGTGAGCGATGCGTCTGCACCTATCGGATAGGGAGAGCGGACCATTCGATGAATCGGCGGCTGGTTCGATCTCGTTTGACGAGGTCAGGCTTCGCAAGATCATCCGGCTTCGGACCTAATCCAAATGGGGACCGCGATGAGAGCGTGCGGATTCTCGAATTTGCAAATCTGAATGGTGAGTCGAGCGCGGTGATTTGGAACTACGCGTGCCATCCTACGGACTTCCCCGGTTTTTTGCAGGTTTCGGCGGAGTACCCGGGGATCGTGCGCGCGCGCCTGCGATCGCAGCTAGGCGATATCCCTGTGCTGTTTTTTCAGGGCTTCTCCGGCGACGTGCGCCCGCCATTTTCAGGAAGGTCCGCCGGCATTGCAGGCTTCGCGCGAAGAGTCCTGGTGGGGCCGCAATTTCGGCAACCGCTAAGACGCGAATGGGAGCAATGGTCCAATAGCCTCGCGGAATCGGTTGCCTCTTTCGCTCGGTCATCCGGCCGCGCCCTGAAAATTGACTCGCTGGTGCTTAAGCGGATCGAGGTACCTGAAAACGAATATGCCGCCGGAGGGACTGGTGATAAGTCTCTGATCTGGCATCTTATCGACTGCGGTGGGTTTCGAATTGTTGGAATCAACGCCGAACCGGTAGTCAAGTATCGGCGGCTGTTGGAGGAATCTTTCTCGAGTGAAGAACCACTACTAACCGTCGGATGCCTGGACCAGCCCGTATGCTATCTGCCGAGCGATAACATGATTCCGGAACAAGGCTATGAAGTGGAAGGCTTTCGATCCTTATTCAGTTTCGATGCGCGATTCCAGAATAGTTTGCAGGACTCGGTCATTCGAAGACTGAAGGCGGCGCTAGTCTAACTGAGTAGTGCTGCGACTATGATTTCGGCGGCGCAGTCGAGGATGAATCTTCCGGCGACTCCGGTTTCGACTCGACGTGCTTAACACTGACTCGCGCTACACCCTGTTTCGTCAGACCGATCTCTTCCGCCGCACGCTTCGAAAGATCAAGACTACGTCCGTGAACATTGGGAGCGCGATCGTTTATTCGAACTTTCACTGAACGGCCGGTTGTAGGGTTAGTCACCATGACGATGGAACCGATCGGCAACTTGCTCGACGCCGCTGTCAACGCATTGGGATCATAACGCTCGCCACTGGCTGTCCGACGCCCGTCGTACCTATCTGCCAGGTAGGAAGCCTTGGTTGTGTTCGAGGGCTTTTGCCGTGCTACCGGCATAGAGGAGTGAGACTCAGGTGAGGCGGCGATAGGCGCTGAAGCCTGCGGCAATTCATTTTGGGTCGCGCATGATACTGCAAGCGACAGGCTCAACAGCGCCAGCGCTCCTAGAATATTGAACTGCCAAGTCTTGTTGGTCACGGTATTCTCCACGCGCGCGAAAAAAGATTAGCCGCGAACGAGCCAAACCACGACCAGGATTAGCACGATAGTTCCAAGAGAAATGGGAAGGTACATGACTACTGCCTCGGCGGGCCTTGCTTAGCGAGATGCGGAGTTGGTCTAGCGTCAAAGGTGGCTGAAGGCGAGTGAAAGAGCCACGATAGAACCGGATCAAAGAACGGACTGCGATTCCTATATCGATCCGCCACCTTCAGCTTACCTTCAGTGTTAGCCGAAAAGCGATTGCTGGCTGGTTATCTGAATAACGAAGATAGACGACTCAAAGAACACAGAGGTACACGTCGGCGCAAAGAAGGCCTCGATGGTCAACCGTATGACCTAGCCAGAGCGTTTTTTGCAGCGGCCACAACTCAATTTAACCGGTACGAATTGGTTCTGTACAGCACGCAGATGGCTCAATTGCAGGAAACGAGGATGTACATAAGTGAAGAAGAGAGTAGAACTGAGCAATGAAATATAAATCCAGTTTCGCGATGGCCATTTCTGCAGGTATTGCGATGACGTTCATGGTGGGATGCGCGCCTACCACGCATGTCACCGAAACGACGACGACCAGGCAATACGATACTACAACTCCGCCGGTTGTGGTGGCGCCGGTCGCTGATGCAGGCACTACTACGACTACGCAGTATAACAACGGGACCGTGCAGCGCACCTACACACAGCCGGCTCCTTATGTGTCTGCATACTCACAGCCGGCTCCTTATGTGTCTCCATATTCGTCGCCGGATCAGAGCACAACCACGGTGACGACCGATGCAAATGATGGGACCGTGCAGAAACGTACGACAACGACTTATGCGGCGCCGTACTAGGATCGTCGAGTAGGTTGCGATTGGCAAGGAAACATAGAAGGAGAACGTCATGTTGTTACTGATAATTATTCTGGTTCTGCTTTTCGGCGGCGGCGGTGGTTACTATGGTTACAGCAACTATGGTGCTGCCGGAGGCCTCGTACCGCTGGTACTGGTAGTGGTGGTGGTCTGGTTGCTGGTCGGACGCGGCGGCCTTTGACGCATCGTTACAGTTAGAAAGTTAGTTTCGTCGATTTTGTAAGAGATCATTCTTCCAGCAACCCAGTGGCGTTCGCCGCGAGGTTAATGGGTGAAACGGCGGGCATCCTGGAGACTCCCCCCTCCTTCGATGCCCGCCAACTTTTTAGCCATTGGCCGGCCTTGAACCTGCTTCCCGACTTTAAGCCCGAAAACTAACCTAGCCAAATCAGGTGCGCGCGCTAGCTGCGTTCCACGACAGGAACGTAAACATGTGCGAAGCCGTGATGTTCGTTGGCGGGACGAGGTCTTAATGACGCGGAATTTCTACCGGTCCCGGACAGAGGCTGACCTGAGGCGAACGACGGGTTATCGTGAGCGATATTCCGGGAGCGTAAACCGGGCGATCGCCGGCTTGTAGATTCGCCATCTGCTGGAAGTCGGGGTAGTCGGTACGCGGCGATGCGGTTGGCGGGCATCGATGGCGGCGAGCGACATCGCTTGGGCCGAGATCGTTTTCAAAATGCAAATTGCGATCTGGAAAAACGGGTGATGCAGGGTTAGAGCGGGTGTAACCGCAATTCATCGCATCGGGGCATTCGGCGCCCCATGCGTATTGGAACGTGTAACCAAGCGCAATAAATAGCAAAATCGTCATCCAGAATCCCAGGGACAAAAACATTTTTCCCATGGCAGTTGCCTCTGCGGATCGAAAAAGCATTTTTCATGCCCGCATCAACCACAGAGGGAACTTTGGATGACCCGCGATGCTTCTCTGTAGAATTTACAGTGGTTCCACCTGCCTAATGATTCGCCACCTCGAGTTCGATCCGATCCGCATACTTCTTAATCGCCGCCTCGCGCAGCTTGGGGATGTGCTGGGTCGGGAACAGCCCGTCGGTCGCTTTGTAATCGCGTAACACTTGGCGCGCGAGGGTTATCTTGTGCACCTCGGTCGGCCCGTCGGCGAGTCCCATGTGAAAACTCTGGATGACCTGCTCGACGAACGGCATCTCGCCGGTGGCGCCGAGCGAACCGTGCAGATGTAGCGCGCGCGCCGCGACGTCGTGGAATACCTTCGGCATCAGCGCCTTAACCGCGGCGATGTCCTTGCGCACCTTCAGATAATCCTTGTAGCGATCGATCTTCCACGCCGTGCGCAGCACCAGCAGCCTGAATTGCTCGATCTCCATCCACGAGTCCGCGATCTTTTCCTGCACCATCTGCTTGTCCGCCAGCCGCGAGCCTTGCGTCGTGCGCGACAGCACCCGTTCGCACATCATGTCGAAGGCCTTGCGCACCTGGCCGATCGTGCGCATCGCATGATGAATGCGACCGCCGCCGAGACGCGTCTGCGCCACCACGAACGCGCCGCCGCGCGGTCCCAGCATGTGATCCTTCGGCACGTGAACGTCTTCGTATCTGATGTACGCGTGACTGCCGCCGCGCTCATGCGTGCCGACGCCGAGGTTCTTCAAAATGTTCACGCCCGGAGTGTCCTTCGGCACGATAAACATCGACATGCGGTTGTATTCCTTGGCGTCAGGATCCGTCACCACCATCACGATCAGGAACGACGCGAGATGTGCATTCGACGAGAACCACTTCTCGCCGTTGATCACCCAACTATCGCCCTTCAGCTCTGCGTGAGTCGTGAACACCTTGGGGTCGGCGCCGCCCTGCGGCTCGGTCATCGAGAATGCCGACACGATTTCGTTGTCGAGCAGCGGCTGCAGATATTTTTTCTTCTGCTCGGGCGTGCCGTAATGCGCGAGAATCTCGGCGTTGCCTGAATCGGGCGCCTGGCATCCGAATACGATCGGCGCGTAAGTCGCGCGCCCAAGGATTTCGTTCATGAGTCC
>PMOH01000513.1:0-4432 GCA_003161515.1 Deltaproteobacteria bacterium | reverse complement strand
GGATGGCAATCGAGCACGAACTCGAGCGGCTCGACCTCTTCGCGCACGAATTTTTCGACCCAGTCGAGCTCCTTCTGGAACTCGGGCTCAGTTTCAAAATCCCAACTCATGATGATTTGTCCTCCGTGTGTAGAGTGTTGTCCCGCCGACTGGTTCGGCTGGGACTCACCCGCGGATTGTCGCCAATGCGAGGTGTTTTTACCAGAGCAGCACTGAATTTGCGTTTTGTTTTTTGTGTCGTCCCTTCTTTTGTGTCATCCCGAGCGAAGCCGAGGGACCCCGGATCTTTTTGGCTGCGGAACGCCGCAGACCATCTACGGAGTGAGCGCGGACGCGTGCCAAGAAACGCGCTGACGCGCGAGATCCTTCGCTGCGCTCAGGTTGACGTGAAGGGCACTTCACTCGCGCCATAGGCGAAGTGCTGCAACCGGCGTCCAGAAAGATCCGGGGTCCCTCGGCTTAGCTCGGGATGACACAATGAAAAGATGACGCAAAGAAAGTCGGGATGACACAATAATAAAAGGACGACGCGGGAACTGGACTGGAATCGTTCGACGCGGGCACGCAAGATGACGTTGTAGCTGTCGTCATGAAACTATCCATTATCGACCAATGTCCGGTTCCGGCCGGGTTCACTACTGCCGACGCTTTTCGTAACACCATCGAGCTTGCGCGGCTTGCTGATCGGCTTGGATATGAGCGTTACTGGATCGCTGAGCATCATGCGACTGGCGCGTTCGCTAGTCCTGCGCCGGAAGTCCTCATCGCGCGAGTCGGTGCCGAGACTTCGCACATCCGCGTCGGTTCGGGTGGCGTGATGCTGCCGCATTACAGTCCGATGAAGGTCGCTGAGAGTTTCCGGGTGCTGCACGCGCTGTATCCAGGGCGCATCGATCTCGGGATCGGGCGGGCGCCCGGCGGCAGTCCCCTCGACTCGTTCGCGCTGCGCCGCGATCGAAGTGCGCAGCAGACCGAAGATGACTTCCCAAAACAATTGCTCGAGCTGTTAGCGTTCCTGCACGGAGGCTTCCGCCCCGATCACGCTTTCAGCCGGATCGAGCTTTCGCCCGCGATGCCCGGTGCGCCCGACGTGTGGCTGCTAGGATCGAGCATGTGGAGCGCTGCCGCCGCGGCGCAGCTGGGATTGCCCTACGCCTTCGCGCATTTCATCGATCCCACTCACACCCGCGCCGCGATCGAGTACTACAAATCTCACTTCAAGCCTTCGCATGAACTATCGGCGCCGGTTGCGATTCTCGGGATCGGCGCGATATGCGCACCGACGGACGCAGAGGCCGAGCGCATGGCGTCGAGTGTGCGGCTGTTCGTGCGCCGCGCGCGTCAAGGCGATCGCGGACCGATTCCCACGCCGGACGAAGCGCTCGCGGAACTGGGACCCGGCCCGCTGCCCGACGACGTGATGATGCGCGAGACTGGCGAATGGCCGCGCGCGATCATCGGGACGCCTACGCACGTCCGCGACACACTGGTCGATATCGCGAGTGTCCTGCATATCGACGAGGTGATGCTGGTGACCGTCGTCCACGACCATCAGGCGCGGATGCGATCGCACGAGCTTCTCGCCAACGCCTTCAACCTCGCGCCTCGTTGAATCGGCGACCAGCACGCCCTTCGCTGCTCCAACCGACACTTTTGGTGCTCCGCGAGGCCAAACAGAGGCGCCCTGAGGTGGCTATCGCATCCAGTCCAACGTAGGGTGAAGGAGTCGGGATCGAAATAGGAATCGAGTCCGAATTGATCCAGCCCAAACGGCGGTCCTTCCACTCGCCTTTGACCGCGTTCCGCTCGACCAAATTCAGTTTTCAATCAGCAAGGCCTTTGGAGGCTGGTATGTACCTGCCTATTTCATTGGGAGGCATCGTCGTGATTGTTCTCGTACTTTGGCTCCTCGGCGTAGTTTGAGGAATCGTCCGGCCCGAGTAGGACCGTTTCGACCCATAAGACTGGAACCTGGACTTACTAAGTAAATCCGCAAGCGGACGCTTATGCGCGGCGTCGAAGAATTGGTTACAAGCGTGTTAAAGGACTAACTCACTATGAAAAAGTCGATAATCTCCGCGATAGCAGTGACCGCGATCTTGTCCGTATGTCCACTACTCCAGTCCTGTGCGGACACGAGCAGCCAAACAACCTATACGACGAGCAGCGATCCCGGCTATTACTCGCCCTCCGAAACCACCACCACGACCACTACCAGCAGCAATGAGCCCGACAGCGTCGTCGGAGCGACGGCGGATGCGGCCGGGACGATCGTCGAGGCTCCATTCAGAATCGTCGGCGACACTCTGGGCGTTCTCTTCTAGGACAGATAGTTTTCGCCAAGGTGCAGGGGATTCCCCTGCACCACGAAGCGGTGAAAGATGAAACCCAAGCTGGGTTTCATTGCAATTAAGTTTTCCCGCCCCCACATTGACCCCGATGCGCGTCAAAATCGCTAGCGGTGCGGGACTCGACCCCCTTGTAGAAAAATGATACTTGACTCTCGCGTTTTTGGCGGATCCATTTGCGAGTCCGCGGGGGATGGTTAATTTGTCCGGGAAGTAATATCAGAAGTCGCTTGAATCGATGAGATTCAGCGCGGGGGAACATGAACCACCAGAGTATTGTTGTTGATACTCCCGAGTCGGTCCTTTCACACAGAAGTGTAACATTGCGATTGGGGTGGCGCCGAATCGCGATCGCAATTGCAGTGGCGCTGTTCGGAATTTCCGCCGCTCCAGGCGCCTTCGCGAGCCAGATGGTCCTCACCAGCACGGGCGGATCTATGTCGATCGGTACGGACTTCGTTCTGACCGGCGCTACCGTGGGCAGTCCAGCCGGCACCATAGCTATCGATTGTCCGATTACCTCGGTCGGCAACGGAACGTATCTCATCACGTACAATTGCACCGGCGGCAGCTTCAGCTTTCAGTCGAGCGATGGCACGACCACGGTCTCAGCCAGCTTCGGCAAGGCTGCGGCGTACCTGTCTGCGTCGGGCGGTGGACGCGGCGGCAACACTCACTACTACTACACGTTCTCCGGCAATTTCACCGGAACCCAGACCGTAAACGGCCTCACGGGCGCGATTCAAGGTGAAATTAACGAGTCGATGCAGCCGGTTACCTCGGCGGGAGGATCGGCCCCCGCGTGTTGCGGCTCGGCTGGCGTCAATTCGGCTTACACTCCCGTCTATATCACCAACTATTCGTTCTCCCAGCTGGTGAGGGCAGATGACCTCTCGGGTACGAATCAGCAAACGTTGGGCGGCACCGGCACCGGCGTCAAGCAATTTTATGGCCCACACGGACTCACCGTTGATTCCAATGGGCGCATCTACGTCGCCGACACCTACAACTGCCGCATCGACCGGATGGACGACATCACCGGCGCGAACTGGATCAGTTTCGGGACCTGCGGTAGCGGCGCCAACCAGTTCAGCACCGGCGGCCTCGCCGACCTCGCAGTCGACTCCAGTGGAAGAATCTACGTCGCGGATCCCGGTAACGGCCGCATCGATCGCTTCGACGATATGACGGGAACCAACTGGACTACGTTCGGCACGCCGGGCAGCGGCACCAATCAGTTGAGCGTCGCGTCGGGCGTCGCGATCGATTCATCCGGCAAGATTTACATCGCCGACGCCGGCAACCGGCGCCTCGTCCGCATCGACGACATGTCCGGGACCAACTGGATAACACTAACGCAGTCGCCGCCAATTGGCCCCTACATTTACACGTTCGGATCGCCCGCCCACGTCGCGCTCGATCCCACTGGAAGAATTGAAGTGGCCGACGGCAACAATGTGATCCGCGTGGACGACATGACCGGCGCCAATTGGGTTTCGACCAACACCGGCAACGCGGTGCAGGGGCTTTCGGTTGACAACAGCGGTACGACCTTCATCGCCAACATGTACAGCCTGTCGATGCTCGACGATGTGGCGACGGGCGCGGGCTTCAATACGTCTAACTTCGTCTCCCAGGCCGGCGGCATCTTCGCGTTGCCGGTCCCGTCACCGGTGCCCGCGGTCACTGTCACTCCGTCGAACTTGACCTTCGCCAATCAGAACACCGGCACCGTAAGCGCTGCGCAGAACGTTGTCCTCTCGAACTTTGGAGAAGCGCCGCTCGACATTTCCAACATCGCGGCATCGGCGGACTTCTTACAGTCCGACAATTGCGGCCCGAGCCTCACGGCCGGGTCGAGCTGCTCGATTGGAGTATCCTATGCGCCCACTACGACCGGGACAAAAATCGGTACGGTGACAATCACCGATAACGCCTTTACCGGCGCGCAAACGGTCGCGTTGAGTGGAACCGCAACCGCGCCAATCGCCGGCATCGCGCCCGCGGCGCTGAGTTACCAGCAGCAGGCGATCAATACGACCAGCGGCGCGCAACTCCTGTTCCTGAGCAATACTGGCAACGGC
>PMOH01000491.1 GCA_003161515.1 Deltaproteobacteria bacterium | reverse complement strand
TGCTGTCGCGCAAACACAAGCCGATCTACCAGCTCTGCACTTCGGATCGGAATCCGCTCCCGATGCGCCGGCTGGTCGAGCTGACCGCGCTCAGCAATCGCCGCGAGCATCGCAAGGAAAGTGGCACGATGCGCTGGCTGGGACAGCATCTCGAAGCTGTCGTGGTGTCGCAGAATACTTACGACCTCGCGAGCAACACGGTTCCGCGGATTCTCAAGCAGGCGGCGGCGTTCGCGCGCAGCGTGGTGGGCGAGGAAAATCAGCGCGCGAAAAAGATCGAGAGCGGGATCGACAAATTCAAGGAGAACACTGACCTCGCGCGCGAACTGGTCGAGGTCTATCGCCCGTATATCCAGGAGCTCGTCTATACTTTTCACGGCGCCAACATTCGCGCGCTTTATGCGTCGCTCAAACCCGCTGACGCCGAGCGGCATCCGTTTCGTCCCGACTTGATCGATTGGCGCGATTACTGGATCAACATTCATCTGCCGGGACTGCGTCGCCATATCTTTCCGCAGCTCGATCTGCACGCGCGGGGCAGACCCAAGTCGCTCCCGCGTCATCGAAGCCTCGTTGACATGCTCGATCGCGCCGCGGATCGCTACGGCTCGCGCGTCGCGATGATTGCGCGCCGGCCCTCCGGCGAGCAGACGCAGACCACCTATCGCGAGCTGCGTGACCGCGCGCATCGTGCGGCGTTGCTGCTCGCGACGCGCGGGATCAAGCCAGGAGATCGGGTGCTCCTAATCGGCGAGAATTCGCCCGACTGGGTGCTCGGCTACTTCGCGATTCTGTGCGCCGGCGCGATTGCCGTGCCGCTCGACCAGCTGATTTCTGTCGAAGAGCTCGCGCCGATCTGCAAGATTGCCGAGCCCGCGGCTGTGCTACGCTCGAGCGCGGTCCACAAGCGCCTCGGCTCGACGCTCGGCGACGCTCATCCGAAACTCATCGAACTCGACCTCGCCGAGCTCGCGCGTCCATTCATCCTGCGCGGCGCTGCGAAGACTCCGCCGGCGCCGCCCGAGCGAAAGGCGCTCGCGTCGATCCTGTTCACCAGCGGCAGCACCGGCGCACCGAAGGGCGTGATGCTATCGCACGGCAACTTCGCCGCAGAAGTCGCGATGCTCTCGCGCGTTTTCGTCCTGGGCGCCGACGATGTCGTGCTTTCGCTCTTGCCGCTGCATCACGCGTTCGAATTCACCTGCGGGATGCTGCTGCCGCTCGCCAGCGGCGCGACGATCGTCTACCCGCTCGAGGTCGATGCGAAGACGCTCTCGCGCACGCTCGCCGACGTTCGCCCCACGGCGCTGATCGGCGTGCCCGCGGTGTGGGAGGCGGTCCATCGGCGCATCGTCGATGAAGTCGAAGGGCGCGGCCCATTCTTTCACGCCGCGTTCGACAACCTGCGCGACCTGAATCGCCGGCTCGACGCCAACTCGGGCCTCAACTTCGGATCGATTGTTTTCCGGCAGGTTCATTCCGCGTTAGGTGGACGGCTGCGACTCGCCGTCAGCGGCGGTTCCGCCCTGCCCCATCGCGTCGCGGAATTTTTCAACGACATCGGAATCCCGCTGCTCGAAGGTTACGGTCTGACTGAAGGGGCGCCGGTGCTGGCGGTCGCGCGGCCCGACGAACCGATGCAGGTCGGCGCAGTTGGACGGCCTCTGAACGGCGTCGAGATCAAACTGATGCCCGCGACCGGATCGATCGGCGAGATAGTCGCGCACGGGCCGAACGTGATGGCGGGTTACTATCGAAATGAGGCCGCGACCGCCGACGTTTTGCGCGACGGATGGCTTCACACTGGAGACCTCGGGCGCTTCGACGACGACGGACGCTTGTACATCGTCGGCCGCGCCAAGGAAGTCATCGTCGATTCCGGCGGCAACAACATCTACATCGAGGAGCTCGAGGAAATTTACGGCCGTTCGGAGTACGTGAAAGAGATGGCCGTTGTCGGGCTGAAGGTCGGACAGGGCGAGCAGGTCGCGGCGCTGGTGGTGCCCGCGTACGCACGCGGCGAGAGCCGGCGCGCCGTCGAAGATCGGTTGCGCAGCGACTTCGACAAGGTCGCGCTCGAGCTCAGCGCGCACAAACGAATCAGGATTCTTCGCTTCACCGACGCCGAGCTGCCGCGCACGCGGACGCGCAAGATCAAACGCGCCGACGTGGTCGCGACGCTGCGGCGGATGCTCGACGTTCGTTCGAGCGACGCCGACGCCAATAGCGCAAACTCCGAGGTCGAGACCTGGCTTGCCGAGGCGCTCGCGTCAGTCACCACCGAGCCGATTAACATCACGCCCGCGACACGGCTGATCGAAGACCTGGGCCTCGACTCGCTCGCACTTGCCGAAATTGGCGAGCTGATCGGTGAGCGCGCGAGCCGCGATATCGCGCCGGAGGAAATTGGCGACCTCCGCACCGTCGCGGACCTGCAACTCCTCGCGACTCAGCCTGGCGGCAACGGACGTCCTCGGATGCCGTCGTACGCAAAGTTCGCTGAGCCTTACGTTCCGCGCTTGCCAGCGCCGTTGAAGTGGCTCGGACGTTTTGCGGTACGTGGGACGTCGCGAGCAATCTTCGATGGATGGTTGAAGCCGAAGATTCTCGGGCGCGGAAACATCCCGGCCAATCGCAACTTCATTGTCGTCGCGAATCACTCGAGTCATCTCGACTTCAGCCTGGTCGGATACGCGCTCGGCGCCATCGGTGACGACATTCGCGTGCTCGCCGCCAGGGATTATTTTTTCAACACGCCGGCGCGTCGCTTTCTCGCGTCGAACTTTACCTCGCTGATGCCGTTCGATCGCGAACGCGCGCAACTCGAATCGCTGGAAGATGCGCTCGCGGAACTGGCGCAGGGGCGCAGCGTGCTGATGTTTCCGGAGGGCACCCGCTCGGCCGACGGCGAAATCCACGAGTTCAAGAGCGGCGCTGGATTCCTGGCGCTGCGCAGTCGATGTGACGTGCTGCCGGTTCTGATTCGCGGCACCCACGATGTGATGGGCAAGGGCAGCCTCGTTCCTCGGCGCCATCCGGTGGAAGTCCGTATCGGTCGCGCGATCACTGCGGCCGAGTTGCGCGAGCTGGCGGAGACCGAAGGCGCTGGCGCGTACCGCAAAATCGCCGACCTGATGCGAACCGCAGTCATCGCGCTGTCCGGCTCGCGCTCAAAATTGACGCGTAACATCGAAGCAGACATTGCGGCGTCGAGTGGAACTCAACCGGCCAAGCGAGCGCGCACCAAAGTTAATCGCTCGCCGGAGTTGCCGCGTGGTCACGCCAAAGCGTGATGTTTCGCCAGGTAACGCTGGAATACTTGCCGTCCGGATGGTTACATTTGGATCATGGTTGATTGGTTCAGCAAACGCCCCGACCACGCGCCGCGCCCGACTCGCAACGGACGGCGTCCGTCGGTGAGCGTGATCTCCGACGAATTGCTGGTCGGCGAATATCCCGGTAATGCCGATATCGCGTGGCTCAAGGACACCTACGGGATTACCGCGGTGCACAATCTGCAGGACGATGACGACTTGCGCATGAACGGCTTGGACAATCGGGAGCTGAGTGCGGAGTACGACGCGCATGGGATCAACTACGTGCGCACGCCAATCCAGGATGGCAGCGCGGACGCGATGGCCGAGCGGCTGGAAGTCGCGCTCAACGACTTGCGCGATCTGGTCGCGCCGGGTTCGCGCGTCTATCTGCATTGCAACGCCGGGATGAATCGGGCGCCGACGCTGGCGATTGCGTTTCTGCGTGCATATCGGCAAATGTCTCTCGAAGAAGCGATGAAGCTGGTGAAAAAAAATCGAGCGTGCGGACCCTTCATGACCGTGCTCGAAGAATACTTTGGGCCGCGCGACTTCAAGCCGGACAAGTGACTTGAGCACATCAGGCGCAGCCGGAAGTCTGCCGCGGGTCTTCCCGACGCAGAAATTTCTCACGGCCTGCGCGTGGGGCGTACATCTATATACCGCTCTTGGCGCTGCGCTCGGCCTGCTCGCGATCTTCTTCGCCTCGCGCGGCGACTTCCGCGCATCGTTCCTGGCGATGGGCGCGGCGACGATCATCGATTGCAGCGACGGACCGCTCGCGCGCTGGCTGATGGTCAAGATTCGCGTGCCGACCTTCGACGGCGCGCTGCTCGACAACATCGTCGATTATCTTACCTACACGGTGGCGCCGGTGTTCCTGATGCTGGAAGCCGGCATCATCCCGGATTCGCGATGGGGGCTGGCGCTGGCGTGTTTCGTCATGCTCGCGAGCGTGTACGGGTTCTGCCACACCGAGGCCAAAACGCCCGACCATTACTTTCTCGGCTTCCCGAATTACTGGAACCTCGTTGCGTTTTATCTTTACTGTCTCGGCAGCGGCACGATGTTCAACGTCGCCGTGCTCCTGATTCTCGCCGTGATGGTGTTCATGCCGCTCAAATACATTTATCCAAATCGAACCGTGCCGCTCCGTCCGCTTACGCTCACGCTCGGAATCATCTGGGGATTTTTGACGGTCGCCTCGCTGTTGATGCTGCCGACGGTAAATCCGATCATGCTGTGGGCCGGGCTGAGTTACATCGCTTACTATTTCATCGCGTCCTTCGTGCTTCACGCGCGATTTGTGCTCAAGTCGCATCGCGCCGCGTCGATCTGAATGCCAGCGCCGGAACTTCATACCGTCGCCTCCGAGTCATGGCTCGAGGTGATAGATGCCGATTCTCCCCTCCTCCTGATTGCACCGCACGGTGGTCGCGCCGAGCCGCGCACCCGCTCGATGCTCAATCCCAAGGTCAACGACCTTCACACCGCGGACATCACGCGCGGGCTCGCCCGGCGGCTGGGTGCGTCGGCGCTGATCAACGTCGCGATGGATCGCAATCGGATCGACTGCAACCGGCTCTCGCAAATAGTCGAACGCGCGCCGTGGCTGCTCGAAATGATCGCGGATCGGGTTGACGCGATCGTCGCAGCGCACGGCCGCGTCACGGTGCTGCTCATCCACGGCTGGAACATAATCGAGCCGCGCCTCGATTTTGGACTTGGCCTTAGAACCTCCGGCGGCGAATTGCGTCCGCCCGGCTCCGCCTGCGTCTCTGCATGTGATGATTTCATCAACGGCAGGCTCGCCGCGCTCGCCGACCGCCTCCAAGGGCATGGAATCAAGCCGACGTACGGGATGCGTTACCCGGGCGGCGGCTTGCAAAACTTGTTGCAGGCATTCACCGCGCGCCATCGCGAGAGTCCGCACGCGGCGCTCAGAACGATTTCGGAAACTGCGATGCGCGGCATCGTAGATGCGGCGCAACTCGAGTTGTCGGTCGCGCTCAGGATGCCCGGCGAGTTGCGCGCGCGATGCGAAGATGCGATCGCAGAAGTGTTTTCGGGAAAATGTGATTTGCAGGTCGTTCGTCCAACGAATGTGATAAATCGGGCGCCGCGCCCGGCAGTTGCCAAAGCCGAAATCGGCGCTGCGGCGACGGTCGCGGCGTCCGGCCGCATCGGCATCGAATTTTACGACCCCACATCACGCTTCGGCGCGATGGCGAGCTTCGACGTCGGCGGCGCGGGCATGGGCGCGCGAATCATGATGCTGTTCGATGGACATTGCGCGGCGCTGTTCACCGCCGAGGGCCGTCCGACGCGTTCCGCGAGCACTGTGACTCACGGTCCGCTCTCGATGCGGCGCGAGGGCACGTCAATCGTGCTCGCGTTTCGCGGACCGGCCGTGATCGTGCCTGATGCGACCGCGTACTTGAGCATCGAGCGCGCGCTGGCTTCGGGACGGCTCGACGGCGACACCGAAGTGGAGATGCGATTCGAAATCGACCGTGCGGGCGGTGAATTTGACTTCGACCGGATTCTAACTTCGTCAGGCTTAGCCGCGGACGCGTTGTCGTCGAGCGTCGCGTTCGGGCGCGTTTCAGGCAAAGTTCGGATCGACGACGCGGCGCGAACGGTCAACGGCTTTGCGCGCGCGGGAATGTCGTTCACCGGACTGGGACCACAGAAATTCACGGCGCGACGGATGCTTTGGGCGTGCTTTGAGAACGAAGATGCGCCGCGAGCGCTGGAAGCGCGCTCAGTCGCGCCGTCAGACGCACCGCCGAATCAGAGCGCCAGGATTCTCGGCGCCGACGGATGGTCGCAGTGTGAGTTGCGCGATCTCACAGTGGAAACCGCCTCGGTCGAGGAGCCGCCGAATCGTATTTTCGCGAGGTTGACGCGCGCCGACGGGTCGTCATGCGAGATCGAAGGCGAGGTCGAATGCTTCATTCCGCTGTCGCGGCCCGGGCCGGACCAGTCGCGCATCTACACGTCACTCGGATTCGCGAGTTTTCGCGTCGGAACTCATCGCGGAGCTGGCATGTTTGAGTATTCGCGCGTCGCCGACTCGGTGCTGACGACGGCCGACGACAACGAAGATACCGATAACGATTGAGAATCAGCTTGCTGGAGTGGCAACTGCGCGAGTACGCGCGGCGACGATCGTCTCGAGCTGGTTCGCGATTTCGGCGAGGACCTTGCCGGTCGGCGTTGACGCGTACTCGCGGACGAACAACACGCCGTGATCGGTGCTGTCGGCTAGCCGCGGTTCAAACGCGAGCCGCCCCAGGATTGGTACATTGGCCTCGTGCGCGATTCCATGGAGGTCGCCTTCGGGCCACAGCGGTCGAACCGCTCGGCATCCGTCGCAGTTGAAGCCGACCATATTCTCCACAATGCCGACGACTGGCACGCCGAGCGCGCCGATGATTTTCATCGCATTGCGCGTGGCGATGGTGTCCTGCGTGGAGGTATGAGTCAACAGCAGCACGCCGGCGAGCGTCATCATCGACGCGAGCGAGGACAGTCGATCAAGGCCGCTCGCGAGATCGATTATCAATAAATCCACGCTGCCGAACTGGGACTGCGCCAACATTCGACTGACGGCTGCGCGATAACTCAGTTCGGCGGGACGCGTCGGCGCGGGAGCAGCCGGTACTTGTCCGTTGGCGCCATCTTCAGGATCCTGCGCGAAGCTGATCGGCGGCGGCTCGCCGCCAGGTAGCTGGTCGCTCGAGACGACGCGCAGACCATGCGGTCCCGCAGCCGGCTCGATTCCTTCGAGCATCGGATAGCGCCGCTGCGGTTTCATCCCGAGCATCGCGAGGACGCTGGGCGAATTCAGGTCCGCATCGACGATTGCGACCTTGCGGCCCTTGGTCGCCAACGCCGCCGCGATATTCACGGCGAGCATGCTCTTGCCGACGCCGCCGCGCGCGCTGGCGAGGGCTATGGTCGCGCCGACTCCTGCGAGATTGGTGCGAATGCGTTCGCGAGGGTCGGCTATTTCGACGGACGATCCGTCGGAACCACCGGCCTCAATATCGGAAAATATTCTCATTAATTGGTTTTTTGAATCCGCGGCAGCGATGCTAACGATCGTTAAGGACCGCTGATCCTACGCGAGTTATTCCACTTAGGATGACTGGTTTGGAGGGCCCGGTAAACAATGGCCGGGGGCGGCGGTTTCGCGCCGAATCAGGCGCTGTCGTCGTCGGCGTCGGTCGAACCGACTTTGCGGTACGCATTGGGTTCGTCGTCGAGGCGGCGGGCTTGCGATTTTGCTTCGCGCTCCTCGTCCTGCTGGCAATCGCGGCACAGGCGCGTAAAAGGCATCGCGTTGAGGCGTTCCTCGGCGATCTCCAATCCGCACGACTCGCAGACGCCGTAAGTGCCGTCGTCGAGCCGCTCGAGCGCGTCATCGATCTGCTTCAGCTTGACCCGTTCGCGGTCCGACAGAATGAAGTTGATCTCGCGATCGCGCTCTTCCGACGCCAGGTCGTAGGCGTCCATCCCTTCGTCCTTGTTGCCTTCGCGTTCGGCGCGCATCTCCGAATCGATCTCGCCGAGCAGTTTGGTTTTGGTCTCCAACAGTTGTTCGCGCGCTTTGGCGAGGAACTTCTTTCGGTTCTCGGCAACTGTGTCTTTCGTCATTGAATTAAGACTCCGAGGTAAATCTAAGCGGCCGCGCCGGCGACCGTTGCGTGCAAATCGTAACTGAGTGCCTTGTCGATTCGGGCACGGACGAACTCGCCCGGCTCGGCGTCGCCCGCAAGGAAAACGGAACCGTCGATTTCCGGCGCCTGGCCTGAGGTTCGCGCGCGCAGCCGCGTCGAGCGTCCGGGCATCGGGCCTTCGACCAACACTTCGACTTCGCGTCCGACCAGTCCGCGATTTTTCGCGAACGAAATTTCCGACTGCATCGCCATCAGGCTCGATCGACGCGCGCGCTTGACGCGTTCGGGCACCTGGTCCGGCATGTCGTAGGCGGCCGTATTCTCTTCGCGCGAGTAAGTGAATACGCCGACGCGATCGAACTGCTCCTCGCGGACAAAATCCTCCAGGCGCTCGAAGGCAGCGTCGGTCTCGCCGGGGAAGCCGACGATGAACGAGGTTCGCAGCACGACGCCCGGGATACGTTCGCGCACGCGCTCGAGCAGCTTGACGAGCGCCGAGCCCGACCGCTCGCGACGCATAGCGCGGAGCATCGCGTCGTCGGCATGTTGCAACGGCATGTCGATGTACTTGACGACCTTGGGCAAGTCGGCGATTGCGTCGAGCAGCTCGTCGGTCACGAAGTTCGGATAGCAGTAAAGGAGGCGTATCCAGCGCAGATCGTCCACGGTCGAGAGTTCGCGGAGCAGCTTTGCCAGCGAAGAGGGCGCGTCGAGATCGCGGCCGTAGGCGGTCAGGTCCTGCGCGATCAAATTGATCTCGCGGACGCCGCCGGC
>PMOH01000370.1 GCA_003161515.1 Deltaproteobacteria bacterium | reverse complement strand
GCATTGCGCGCCAGCTCCAGCGAGTCGCCAATAAAATCCGCTACCTCAAAAATCTCCGGCCGCTGATAGTTATGCGCCAGAATCACCGCCCGCCGCTCTTTCTTAAGCGCGCGAATCTCCCCAATCATCCCGGCATAACGCTCGCAAGTCTCCGCCGTATAACTCTCGTTCCCAAGCACCGCCAACTTCTCCCGCAGCGCAGTACTATCAATCGCGATATCTCCAGCTTCCATGACATCAATCCTCTAACATCCAACACTTTGCGTCAATCTGACACTTACTCGATCCCCGGTTCCGACGCAACCGGCTTGCGAGCAAGTTTGACCATATCGACTTGCCTCCGCTACGCTCCGACCAGATCCCTGTGCAGACTGAAGCCGCAAGCCGCTCCGTTTCGAGGAAAATCACTCGCCGCACTCTCATCGGAGCAGCGGCAGGCGCGTGTGCGTACGCCGCGCTATCGCCGCTGGTGGCGACGGCGAAAAGGCTCTCCTTCGTCGCTCATTCTCCGGCCGCTGATGCTTCCGGAATTAGCTGGCCGCCGAATCAAGCGTTGCCATCGTTTGCTGCGCCCGTTCAGCTCGACGCCGCCGACATCACGTCCCTCACCAACGACCAACAGCTGTTGCTGACGAGTCTGCAGGGAATCGTCAATCGCACCCAGCCGCGGATTTACCTGATTCAGAGCGGCGACGACACCGACCAGACCTGGCTGCAGACCACTACTATCTCCAACACCGTGACTACCGATCCGCTCAGCCTCATCGGCAAATACGCTGGTGAGGTGGCCGGCGCCGTGATCTATGATCCCATCCTTCCCGATACTGCCAACGTTGCCACCAGCCTGGCCGGTGTGATGGGCGGCGTGATTGCGACTGCTGATCTGGCGAGCCAGTACGAGCTGCCGATCCTTGCCGATTTGCGCGGTAAATTCGCGACCAAGCTGGACGCCTACAACTGGCTGCTCGACAACTATTGGACCCAGCTAACCCCGCGAATGCTGACAGCCATTAGTCCCACAACTCCCAATCTGCGCGATTACATCGTCGCCACGAAATCGCTCGTCTTTTGGCTTGATCCAGAAGTTCCCGAGGAAGCCGCGCTGTTCGCGCAAATTCTGCAGAAAGTCACGCTCGATACTCCTTACATGGGATGGTTCGTGGGAGGACATGAGTCCTCCGGTGTGACGCTATGCTCGCAAAACGGCGTCGTCGTGGGCGCTGCCGACTTCCTCGACAATGCTACCGTGCTTGGCGGCGTGCCCGCATCAATCAGTCAATCGCAGCCGCAGATTACGACGCCCAAACTCGAGAAGAAAATCTACCTGACCTTCACTTTCAGCGACGGCGACAACCTTCAATACGATCAGCATCGCCTCCGGACCATCTGGGACGATCCGAATCGCGGCACGGTGCCGCTCAACTGGAGTATCAGCCCACTCCTCCTCGACGCCGCGCCGATCATGCTCCACTACTACCAGAGTACGCAGACCCCGAACGACCTTCTTGTGGCCGGCCCGTCCGGAGCAGGTTACACCTATCCCGGCGACTGGCCTTCGGCCGCTCTCCCAACCTTCACCAGGCGGACCGGCCAGTACATGACGCGCGCGGGATTGAAGCTGATCGATGTTCTGAACCTCACTTCCAGGGGATCCAACGCCGATTTGAAGAATAAGGTTGCGCGAGACTATTCACGTTACGCGCACCCGCTTGGCGTGCTGTGTAACTGGCAGTTCAATTCCACTTCTTTGCAAAGACTGGCGGGCCTTCCCCTGATCAGTCAGGCCTTCATAACCTCGGTCGCGCAAGGACAGAATACGGCTGACGTGATCCGCTATTCCTGGAACAGCGATCACGCGCTCTTCGCAGCGATTCTTGTGGACGCCTGGAACATGACGCCGACTGACGTCAACACGATCGCAGCATCGCTCGGATCTCAATTCGAAATTGTCCGTGGAGATGTTTTCTTCGACCTGATACGCAAGCATTAGGATCTTCGCCTATGGACGTGCGCCTTCGGTTTGTCGGAAGCATGAGCCCAATACAATGAATGAAGTATTAGATCACGAAATCGTCGCCGCCGTCCGCCGCTTCGTCGACCGCGACGTCATCCCTAACGCCTCCGCCCTCGAGCATCGCGACGAGTATCCGCACGCGATGGTCGCGACGATGCGCGAGCTCGGCCTCTTCGGCGCCACCATCCCCACCGACTTCGGCGGCCTCGGCCTCAGCTTCCTGACCTACGCGCGCGTGATGGAAGAACTGTCGCGCGGCTGGATGTCGCTCGCCGGCGTCATCAACAGCCATCTCATCATGGCCTACGTCATTGCCAATCACGGCACCGACGCGCAGAAAAAATATTTCCTGCCCGCGATGGCGCGCGGCGAAAAGCGCGGCGGTCTCGCGCTCACCGAACCTCACGCCGGCAGCGACGTGCAATCGATTCGCACCACCGCCGCCCGCCGCGGCGACGACTACATCCTCACCGGCTCCAAGATGTTCATCACCAACGCGCGCCACGGCACGATGCTCGCCGTCGCCGCCAAAACCAATCCGCACGCCGATCCCGCGTACGCCGGCATCAGCATGTTCGCCGTCGAAAAAAGCGACCGCGGTCCCACCGTCAGCCGCAATCTCGACAA
>PMOH01000143.1 GCA_003161515.1 Deltaproteobacteria bacterium | reverse complement strand
TTTCGCTAAGTGTCACCGACTGAGTCTGATGATTGGTTACGTAGAAAGATTTCAGCGACTTGGTGCCGAAGGTCACGCTGCCGTAGGTCAACTGGCTGCTGGTGGTTGAGAGGCCGGCGATGCCGGTGCCGGTGAGTGTGACGTGCTGCGGGCTGGTGGTCGTATTGTCGGTCAAGGTCAGGGTTGCGTTGTGCGCGCCGACATTGTTGGGCGTGAATGCCAATCCCATCGTGCAGTTGGTCTTGGGCGCGACGGTGATGGGGATGGGACCGCATGTGCCGGCGCCGCTGGGCGCATATTCGGGGTCAGATGAGATGGCGCTCGAAATTATCAGCGAATTGGTCGCGCCGGTGTTGGTGATCGTAAGATTTTTCGTGAGGGACTGGCCTACTGCGACTTTTCCGAACGCTAATGAAGTCGTCACCGAGATTGTAGTGGTCGGGGTCGCGGTGGCGGTTGGGGTTGAAGTTGCAGTGTTCGTCGCCGTCTGGGTCGNNGAGTTGCGGTGGCCGTCGCGGTTGAGGTCGCGGTCGCAGTCTGAGTGGCTGTCGCCGTTGGCGTCGCGGTCGAAGTGGCGGTGGCGGTTGATGTGGCAGTGGAGGTTGCAGTTGCGGTTGCAGTCGAAGTTTGGGTGGCTGTCGCGGTGACTGTCGGCGTTGCCGTGGCCGTCGCGGTTGTAGTCGGGGTCGCGGTTGCGGTCGCGGTGGCAGTAACTGTCGAGGTTGCGGTGGGTGTCGCAGTCAATGTTGGGGTGGCAGTGGCTGTTGCGGTTGTCGTCGGTGTCGCGGTTGCGGTTGAGGTGGCCGTCGCGGTCGAGGTGGCCGTCGCGGTCGAGGTTGCAGTAGCCGTCGCAGAGGCGGTTGGCGTTGCGGTCGCAGTAGCGGTCGCTGTTGGAGTTGCGGTTTTGGTTGCGCTGGCGGTTGCGGTTGCCGTGGCTGTGGCGGTCGGGGTTCGGGTCGGAGTATGGGTCGCGGTATGCGTTGCGGTTGGGGTTGCAGATGGAGTAGGCGACCCGGTCACGATGCAATTGTTGGCGAGGTTGGAGAACTCCTTCTGGACCACGTAGGTCTGACCGTCGCCGCCGACGATGCTTCCTTGCTGTGCGTTGCAGATATCGCCGATCTCGCCGTTGTTGTTGTCGTACCACGCCAGCGGCGGCGCGAGGACCGTCGCGAGCCCGACTTCGCAATCAGTGATCGTTTCGGTCATCTCGTGCGAAGCGACTGAGGTCTGGTTGCCGAAGACGCTGCTGCCACCGCATCCGGTGAAGCATCCGGAGCCGGCCTGCATGTCGGGATGAACCCCGTAGTAGATTTCGCCGATTGAACCGCCGGCGTCGATGGTGCCGTGATAGGCGCAGAATCCACCCGCGACGCATGAACCCGTGCCACCCTGGGTGATGCTCTGGCCGTGGGGGAAGAAGATTGCGTAATAGGTGTTGTTGTTGCCGGCGGCGTCGCTGGTGGGAGCGGGCAAGTGGCCGGCGTTGATCTGGTTAACCAGCTCGGTCTGGATGGCGGTGTCGTCGATCGGGTTGGCGGTGTCCGATGGCGTGATTGCGTATCGTGCCACAAAAGAGCCGCGGCCGATGATCTGATTGGTGCCCGGATTGCCGCCGGAGTCGGTGATGTCGGTGTTGTACTCGGTCAGCCAATCGACGTAGGCGCTGTTAAGGACTTCCTGGTAAAAGGTCGCCATGCTGGGGGTGGTGGTGTTGTAGACCTGTGACAGGAATTGGCCATTGCCGGTGCCGGCGGTGCCGGTGCCCCATAGCACTTCGATGACTTGCAGATTGGAGACGACGCGGCCGCCGTAGTAGGTGAGATGAGCGCCGGCCGGCGCGGATTCATTGCGGAGTCCGGTCGTGCGTGGCGGCAGGGCGTTGGGACCGCCGACGAGATACGGATTGGTGTTGGCGGCGTGGGCGGAGGAGGACAGCGTCAGAAGCGCCAGCAGGAGTAGCGTGATACGCCACGGCAACATTTGAAGGGCTTCTCCGGCAGGCTGCGATTTGTTCACGCTTGAGTTTTCCCCGGCGACTCGACGTTCTGAGGATTTGGTTAATTACAGGATTGCGGGGCGCGTGTATAGTTCTACTTTTTGTAGGGAAAAATACTGAAGCAGCCTCTCCCCTGGCTCCTTTCCCCTCTGGAGAGGGGAATTAAGAGTTGAGCGAGGCTAGCTTCGCTTCCCAGTGGCGCGGGCCGCCGTGTCCGCGGCCCGCACGCGAAGCCAGAAACCGGAACCGGCTTCGCATGCGCGAAGCTGTCCGAGGTCCTTCCTCCCGTCGCTAACGCTCCCGTCGTCAGGATGACACGGGTGGAGCGCTGCGCGATGTCAGAAACCGGAACCGGCTTGGCTCGCTTCTGAAGTGGCGCGGGCCGCCGTGCCCGCGACGGGAACAATCGCGTCGATTTTAAACGTACATTCAGGTGTTCGTCGGGACGCGGTTTTGGGGGAGTCTTGTTCCGGTTGGGGTGTTGTAAAAATTGCGGATTTCTTTGTTGGTGTGCTTTTTTTGGTTGTTGGGATTGGGTTTTTTGAAGACCTTTTTGGGCGCGGCGGTTGGCACCTTTGATGCTTTTCTCTCACGTGGAGGTGCTGACAATGAATTTCAATCGTAAGTTAATTACCGGATTGTTTGGACTCGCGTTGATTGCGGCTCCGATCAGTGCCGCTGCTAAAGATGATAGCGGCANNGCGCATCATCAGGAGGCGAGTCATAATGAGGCCCGCGCACCACAGCGTGCGGCTCAGCCTCAGCGTGCGGCGCGCGACCAGGGCCGTGAGCAGCATCAGGCTGCTCGCGTCGAGACTCGGCCGACAGACAATCGCAATGTAGTCCGCGAACAGAACAACCAGCGCGTCGGCAGTAATGAGTACCGTGGTCAGAATGAAGCCGGCCCCGGATACAATGGCGGAGAGAGTCGTAATGCGCGCGAAGATCGGCACGACGGCGGCGACCATGACGGTCATTGGATCTACGGCGACCGCGGGCGTGACTACGACCTCGCCTATGACCCTGATTACGATCGTGAGTATGAAAGTGGTTGGGTGATGCCCGACGGATACGGCGGCGGCGCGTGCGCATGGGCGCGGCATCTGCGCAACGTCTATCGCCACGATCAATACACCGGGCATCCGGCGGCGGCGGAGTCATTGATATGGCAGATGCGTCGTGCGGAGCGGGCGTGCGGCGGTGGAGTGCCTTACGGGTCCAATTCGTATCGGTATCCGTACTAGAGACTGAGAACATACTGTGAGTGATCGCGCGCCCCGTCGATTCGGCGGGGCGCGCGTGTTTTTTTCTCTGTCATCCTGACAAAGCGAGCAACGCGAGCGGTAGGAAGGATCTCGGACAGCTTCGCGCACGCGAAGCCGGTTCCGGTCTCCGAAAATCGCGCAGCGCTCCTTTCAGCGTAACGAACGATTCAAAGAACCTAACCCCTAACCCCTTCCCGCGCGGGAAGGGGGACCGGAGTTTTAGGGCGAAAATTGTGGAAGATTTGTGCTTTGGGGGACTCTGGGGGCGTTTGAGGGGGCACCACTTCGGGTTATGCTTCGTTTGACAAGTTGTTAACACGCAACCTGACCACGCCTCCCGTTTAGTCTCCGTACAATTGCACAGAGTCGGAAGTCGCGGTCTCAGGTGGGCGAAGGAGGGCGCGTGCGCCCTGGTTTGCGAACCGGCCTGACCGTTTCTTTGCTGATTGTTGCGGGCTTGCTCGCGGCTTCCTTGCGCGCGGGAGTCGGCGGGGCGAGTGCGGACCGCGTGCTGGGGCAGATCGATTTCATCAACAACCAGGTGAACTTTGTCGATGCGATTGGGATGAACGCGCCGGTTGGGGTGGCGATAGACAAAGCCAACGGCCATGTGGTCGTCGCGGACTCGCAGAATAATCGCGTGATGGGCTGGAAGAGCGCGGCGGCGTTCGCGGCGGGCGGCGCGGCGGACCTGGTGATCGGGCAGCCGGATTTTAATTCGTCGGGATGCAATCAGAACGCGGCGGCGCCGAGTGCGATGACGCTGTGCCGGCCGATTGGCGTGGCGTTCGATTTGGCGCATTCGGTGTACGTCGGCGATGCGCAAAACAACCGGGTGCTGGTGTATGCCGATCCGTTCGCGGCGCTGGCCGGTTTTAGCCATCAGGCGAACGACTTCGCGGCATTCGCGGTGTTCGGGCAACTGGGGAGCTTTGTCACGGCGATCGCAAATGAAGGGGGGATCAACGCCAATAGCCTCGACAGTCCGCAGGGGGTGGCGCTCGATGCGAGCGGGAACCTGTTCGTGGCCGACGGGAATAACAATCGCGCGCTGGTGTTTTTTTCGCCGATACCGATGACGACCGTCTCGGGACCGCCGGGGAATTTCGGCGACGCGACCGCGGACGTGGCGATTGGGCAGGCGGACCTAATCAGCGGGGTATGCAATCAGGGTGGGAGCGCGACGCTCACGACATTGTGTATCGGGGGATTTTTCGGGGTGGGGATTGCGGCCGATGGCGGCGACAATCTGTATATCGGAGACACGCTGAACAACCGGGCGCTCGAATACAACGGACCGTTCGGTTACGAGCAGACGAACAATGTCACGGCGGATTTGGTGTTCGAGGGAAATAATCTCGCGCAGCCGTCGGGGGTGGTCGCAGATTCGAATCAGAATTTTTATGTCTCGTCGGAAGCGCATAACCAGGTGTACGAATACACGCAGCCGGTGCCGCTGAATCGGACCGACCTGCTCAACCTTCAGATAGGGCCCGGGGCGCAGAATCCGAATGCGGCGTCGCTGCAATTCCCGATGGGACTGGCGGTGGACGGGCTCAACAATTTGTACGTCGCGGACCAGGCGAACAACCGGGTGCTGGAGTTCAACGAGTTCGGCGCGCCGGGCAACAAAGTGGCCAACGGCGCGGGCGGGCAGATCGATCGGGCGCATAATGCGCCGAACTACGTCGATGCAGTGGGAGAGAATTCGCCGGGCGGAATTGCGATCGACGCGACGTCGCAGCCGCCGCATCGGCATCTGTATGTCGCCGACAGTGTGAATAATCGCGTGCTTGGGTGGCGCGATGTGACGGCGTTCGCCGCGGCGCAGCCGGCGGATATCGTGCTGGGGCAGCCCGACCTGTTCTCGAGCAAGTGCAACAACGGCCGGGCGGCGGATGACCTCGGAGGACTGGGGGCGGACAGTCTGTGCGGTCCGGCGCGGATGACGGTGGATCAAAAAGGAAATCTGTACGTCGCGGATTCGGGCAATAACCGGGTGCTGGTGTACAACACGCCGTTCGACGCGTCGAGCGGGGGGCCCCCCGGGGCGGGCGATGCGACGGCGGATTTTGTTTATGGGCAGGGCGGCGGGTTCACGACGCGGAGCTGCAATCCGAGCGGCGCGAATGCGACGACGTTGTGCAATCCGTCGGCGGTGGCGGTCGATGGCGCGGGGGACATCTATATTGCGGATGCGGGGAACAGTCGCGTGCTGGAGTTCGCGCAGGCGGGAAATCCGCCGAGCGCGTCGGACGCGATTGCGAGTCGTGCGTACGGGCAGGGGAGCGTATCCGATTTTTCGGACACGCAATGTGCCGACGGCGTTGCTGGCGATCCGTCGGCGAGCAATCACGGGATGTGCACACCGGGCGGCGTGGCGATCGATGCGTTGGGGGATCTGTTGGTTGCCGATACGGGCAACAACCGCGTAATCGAAATCGACGCGCCGCTCGGCGGCACGCAGAATGCGTCGCGAGTGTTCGGGCAGGGCGCAGACTTTACGGCGTCGGGATGCAATCGGCATGCGATGGCGCCGGGGGTGGCGACGTTGTGCGGGCCGGCGGGGTTGATGATCGACGTGATCGGCAACCTGTGGGTGGCGGATGCGAACAACGATCGCGTGCTCGAGTACGCGGCGCCGTTCAGTTCGGATACTGCGGCAACGATGGTGATCGGGCAGGGCGATAGCGGAAACTTCACGACGGCGGGATGCGACGGCGGAATCGCGCCGGCCGACCTGTTCGGGCTGGGCGCGGACAGTTTGTGCGCGCCGGCGGCGGTGGCGGTCGATGCGAATATCGACCTGTTCGTGGCGGACACGCAGAACAATCGATCGATGGTCTATGACGCGATACTCGCGACGCCGACGCCGAGTGCGACGGCCACCGGCACGGCCAGCGCGACCGCGTCGGCGACTGCGAGCGCAACGCTGACTGCGACCGCGTCGGCGACGGCGACTGCGACTTCGACCGCGACGCCGAGTGCGTCACCGACGCGGACGCCGCAGCCCGGCGGGAAGCTGAAGCTTCATCCGAAGTCGATAAAGTTCGGCAAGATTGCAGTCGGGAGCCATTCGGCGCCGCGCACACTGAAAATCCAGAACGCGGGAACGGTGTCGATGGAGGCTGCGGTGCCGTCGCAGGTTGCGCCGTTCGTGGTGAGCGGCGGGGAGTTCCTCGTGGGTCCGCATGGCTCGATGGCGGTGACGATCGAGTTCGCTCCGACGGCGAAAGGGGCAGTGCACGGGGTGCTCGAGGTACAAAGCAGCGACCCGAAGCATCGGAC
>PMOH01000304.1:7941-13126 GCA_003161515.1 Deltaproteobacteria bacterium | reverse complement strand
GGATCTTCATGGAACGGCCCGACGGTCGTATCGCCGGTACCGGTTATCGCTTCGGTCGGGGTGGCGTCGGTCGTCGTTTCCTCGGGCGCATCTTCCTTGACCTTGGCGAACAGCCTCGTGGTGAATCCGTACGTGATGAGGCTGCGCGCATTCAGACGATCGGTCTGATCGAACAGCGGCTGATTGCCCTGGTAGATGCGCGGCACGTACGCATAGTTGACGAATGGCTCGATCGTATTCTTCAGCTTCTCGATCGATTTCCATTGGAAGTCATAAACCCGATCGAGGACCGTGGACATTCCGACTTTTGCGTAGGGGATAACTCGTCCGCTGGTTCCACTGTCGCTGTTCCCGGCCAACGCAACACAATTGTTGAAAGACAGGGAAACGCCGCCACCGCTGGGGCAAGTGGGATTGGGGACCGGTGGTGTGTTTCCGACCGGAATGATCGTGAGGTTGTGGCCGGCGGTATCATAGCCAACCGCCTGCGCGCCAATTGTTCCGTAGCCAGTGAGATAGTCGCCCAAACGCCACGGCAGCGTGACCCGCGGATTCGCCGAGAAGCGCCCACCGTCAACTCCCTCGGACCGATAGAAGTCGACCGCCTCCGCATCGTAGTCCGCGAACATCAGGTTGTTGAACAATTCCTGGCGTCCGGTCACCGTCAGATCGGGCAGCCGTTGCAGGGCAAACTGTTGCGGCTGAATCAGATCCTGATTCCAGGTGCCCTGCATTTTCGCGTACGCGTCGTTGAACTGATAGAGCAATCCGAAATCCGACTGCGCATTGGTCATCGATCCGAAATTATTCGCGCCGAGCCCGTTGGAGAAGCCGCGCGACAACGTCCATACGTCCATCTCGCGCAGGTACAGGCTGTCGCTTACGGAAACCGTGTCGCCGTATGCGATCAGATCGTCCGTGAGATGCTGCCGCGTCATCGCTATGATCCCGTAGCGGTCTATCGGTATATGCGGATCGGCGATCTGCCCATCGACGATGTCTGACTCACGATTCGCAGCGCTGCGCAGGCCCTCGTTGTAGAACGCGCCGTCCATCCACAAATAATCGTCTTTGCCGTTCACCAGCCGGTATTCGCCGAGCCCGCCGACTCGCTGCGAGGTCTCGATATCCAGCGCGACGGTCGCGTCTGAGCTCTTGTTGATCGCGATATAGTACGGCTGCAGCCACTGAAAACCGCGCAGCCCCGATTGACCCTCGCGTCCGCTCAGCAAGCCGCTGTGCCGGTCGGTGTCCGCCGGAAAAATCAGGTACGGAAACGGAATCACCGGGTAGCCCGCAACGTTAAAGGTGCCGTTGGTAGCGGTGCCGGTATGCCCCATGTTGACCACCATGTGATCGGAGTTTATCGACCACGATGGCGTGCCCCTCTCGCATCCGCAGGTCGTGAAAAATCCCTTCTTCACCTCGTAGGTCTGCCCTTCCTGCTTTACGATCTCCTTGCCCTCGAGATGGTAAATATTTTGTTTCGCCAATATCTTGGAGTTTTGGAGCACCATCGTCTCGTTGATCATGTCGATGGTGCCTTCGGTCGCCCACATCTCGACTTCGGGATCGATCAGATGGACATTGCCGATGGCGCGCGCCTTGTGATCGCGGCGCATGATGTCGATCTCGTCGGCCTTCAACACGCTGCCGCCCTGAGTCATGACGGCGTCGCCCTTCACCACGAAGGTGTCGGTCTTCGAGTCGTAGATGGTTTCCTGGCCGGTGACGTTGACCGGTTCTTCATGCTCGACCCGGACCGGAGCGGGAATGCCGGATTTCTTCGGAGCTTGTTTCGGTGGCGTCGTAGCAGGCGCGTCAGCGTTGGCAAAAGCCGGCCACAGCGTCGCGGCCAACATCCACAACATCGCGATCCCGATTCTTTTAAGCGCCGGCTTCAGGAAACAACCCACTCCGCCCCTCGCGGGTCAAAAAATACGGGTAAACTTCGCCGATAAGATACACCGAACCGGTGACAAGCGCCACGTCATCGGGGGCCAATTCGGAAATTACTCGCTCGATCGCGCGCATCGGATCGCGCTCGACCCGAGCCGGGCAATGCGCCGCGAAATGTGCAACGAGCTCCTCCGGCTCGAGCGGAAGTTTGGGTTTGGCCCGGGTCAAAGTCACGTCGCGCACGCGCGGCGCGAGCATCGCCGCCATCTGCGGCCATGTTTTCGCCGACTGGCATCCGAAAATCAGCCGCGGCTTCACCTCGGTCCCAAGTTCGACGCTCATAGTTTCCAGCAGCGCGGCAATACTCATCTCGTTATGCGCACAGTCAAGGATAACCAGCGGACGCTTCGATACGATGTCGAAACGCCCGGGCCAATAGATGTCGCGCAGACCGGTGCGGATCGCGTCCTCGTCAATCCGCCAGCCCTGCGCGCGTAAAGCTTCGATCGTCGCCACCGCTATCGCCGCATTCTCATGCTGAAACGGACCCGCGAGCCCAAGCTCGAGATCGCGCAGGTCGAGGCCGAGACCGTGGTAGTCCAGTCGATGCGCCGGCGCGTGCGACGTGTACGAAAAATCGCGATCGATCAAACGCACCGCGCTGCCTCGCTGGCCTGCGATAGACGTGAGCGTCAGCCGCGCCTCGGCATCGCGCGCGCCAATCACGACCGGCACCTCGGGCTTTATGATCCCGCCCTTCTCGCCCGCGATGGCCGCGATCGTGTAGCCGAGATATTCCATGTGATCGAAACCAATCGGAGTGATCACGCTCAGGATCGGCGTCACGACGTTGGTGGAATCCAGCCGCCCGCCAAGTCCGGTCTCGACCACGGCGATATCGACGTTCTGCTCCGCGAAGTAGAGGAACATCATCGCGACGGTGAACTCGAAAAACGTGAGCGCCATGCTCGCGCGTTCGTAAATCGCGCGCAGCCGCTCGATATAGTCGAGCATCAGCCCCGCCGGAATCTCAGCCCCCGCGATCCGCGTCCGCTCCGCCAGATTCACCAAATGAGGCTTGGTATAAAGTCCGGTCCGATAACCAGCGCACCGCAAACAACTATCGACCATAGCGGCGACCGAACCTTTCCCCTTGGTCCCCGCAATATGCACCGCGCGCAGCCTGCGATGCGGATTGCCGATGACCTCGAGCGCAGCTTCCATCCGCTCGAGCTTATAAATTTCCCCGCGCGCCTCGAGCGAATACAGCCAGTCGATCGTCTTGGAAAGTTGGTCCATGTCCTGCCGGGAGTTTACCGGCTGCCACTCAATGGCGGAAGATTTCGCGGTGAGCGGTTAAGCCTTCGTATGTGCAAAAGCGGCAAGAGGCTGTAGAGTGGCCGCCTGAGGAGAATCCGATGAGCGAGGGAAAACGATTCGAGCATGAGCAGATGCCGGGCGTGACGTTTCGCGGATGCGCGCTGCCGCGGGCCGAGTTTGATGATGTGGGCCTGGCAAATTCCAGATTCGTCAACGTGAGCTTGCGCGGGGCGTCATTTACGGACGCGACCTTTCAGGACGCAAAGTTCAAGAATGTGAATCTCACCAATGTCAGCATCGACGATGCGAATATCAGTGGCCTCACGATCCTGGGCTGGGACATCGCAAAGCTGATCAAAGAGGCCGCGCAAAGGAAAACTTCAGGCTAGCACGCTCATCTGCGCTTGCCTTTCGATGCGGCCGGCAGCGCCCCGCGGTTGCCGCGCGGCTTCGTCAGCATCGCGAGGATTCGCGCCAGCGTGAAACGCATCTGGTGCCGCGGCACGATCGCATCCAGCATGCCGTGCGCGAGCAAAAATTCGGCGCGCTGAAAATTTTCCGGCAACTCCTGACCGCTAGTCTGCGCCGTCACGCGACGGCCGGCAAAACCAATCAGCGCGCCCGGCTCCGAGATATTCAAATCGCCGAGCATCGCAAACGATGCGGCCACGCCGCCGGTCGTCGGATCGCACAACACGGAAATGTACGGCAGACGCGCGTCGCGAAATCGCGCGATCGCCGACGATACTTTCGCCATCTGCATCAGCGAGAGCGCACCTTCCTGCATGCGCGCGCCCCCCGACGCGACGAACACGATCACCGGCAGCCGGCGCTCGCATGCAATATCGAACAGCCGCGCGAGCTTCTCGCCCACCACTACGCCCATGCTGCCGCCCATGAATTCAAAATCCATCACGCCAACAGCCACCGGCCGATTCTCGATTTTGCCGATTCCAACCACCACCGCGTCGTTGCGTCCGCTGTTCGCGCGCGCCTGTTCCATCCGCTTCGGATACGGCCGCGAATCGACGAAGCCCAGCGGATCGCCGACCGCCATCTCGGCCATCAGCTCGCGCCACGTCCCGCGATCGACGCTGATCGACAGCCGCTGCGGCACCGTGACGCGAAAATGATATCCGCACTTGGGGCACACGTTCAGATTGCGCTCCACTTCCTTGCGGAACGCCATCGTGTTGCACGACGGGCACTTCGACCAGATGTCGTCCGAAGGCGCCTGCGTAGTAACCGGAATCTGTTCGCGCTCAGCCATCTGAACTCTCCGCCGCGGGCGCGCGTTCGATTCGACGCGCCACCTTCATCGCATCTTTCATCGCGCCGACCAACCCACCCACTGCCGCCGGCACGTCGCCTGACTTCGCATGCGCTTCGATCAACAATGAAATCGCACTGCCGACCACCACCGCATCTGCCATCGTCGCAACCTCGGCCGCTTGCTCCGGTGTCGAAATTCCAAAGCCGACGCCAATCGGCAGATCGGTCACACTTCGAATCTCGCGCATGTGCTCGGCGATGCCGGTGTCGAGATGCGCCCGCGCACCGGTCACGCCCGTCACCGACACGTAGTAGAGAAAGCCGCTGGCCGATCGCGCGATCGCGCGGCTGCGGTCAAGAGGCGTGGTCGGCGCGAGCAGATAAATCAGGTCGAGACCGTTGACGCGCGCCGGCTTCTTGAGCTCGCCCGATTCCTCCGGCGGCAAATCGACCACCAGCAATCCGTCAATACCCGCGCGCGCGGCATCGGCGCACAACCGCTCGCATCCGTAGTGAAAAATCGGGTTGTAGTATCCGAACAGGATCAGCGGGATTTGCGTATCCACGCGCAGCTCGCTCACCATCGAGAGAATCGCCGCCAACGACGCGCCCGCGCCGAGTCCTCGCGCCGACGCACGCTGGTTGGCAGGACCGTCGGCCATCGGATCGGAAAACGGCACGCCCAGCTCGATCA
>PMOH01000304.1:0-7911 GCA_003161515.1 Deltaproteobacteria bacterium | reverse complement strand
CCGCGCGCGCGCAGCTCGCGAAACTTCCGCTTGATTCTATGCGCCGCTGCCATGCCTACACCGTCACCCCGAACGCCTTGGCGACCGTCTGCATATCCTTGTCGCCGCGTCCTGACAGATTCACGATCATGATTTGTTCCTTCGACATTTGCGGCGCCAGCTTGATCGCATGCGCCACCGCGTGAGAACTCTCGAGCGCCGGGATGATTCCCTCGGTCTCCGACAGCAGCTTCAACGCGTCGAGCGCCTCGGCGTCAGTAACCGACGTGTATTCGGCGCGGCCCACGTCGTTCAGCCACGAATGCTCGGGGCCGACGCCGGGATAGTCGAGGCCCGCGGCAATCGAATGCGTCTCGCGAATCTGCCCGAGCTCGTCCTGCAGCAGGTAGGTTTTATTGCCATGTAGTACGCCGACGGTGCCCGCCGTGATCGTGGCCGCATGATGCGGGCCGCTGATGCCGAGACCGGCCGCCTCGACCCCAATCATCTTCACGTTGGTATCTTTGATAAACGGATAGAACAGCCCAATCGCGTTCGAGCCGCCGTTGACGCACGCGACCAGCACGTCGGGCAGACGCCCTTCGTGCTTGAGAATCTGGCGACGCGCCTCGCGCCCGATGACCGCCTGGAAGTCGCGCACGATCATCGGATACGGATGTGGCCCCGCCGTCGTGCCAATCAGGTAGTAAGTGTTGCGCACGGTCGCGATCCAATCGCGCAGCGCCTCGTTCATCGCGTCCTTCAGGCTCTTGCTTCCGCTCTCGACCGGCGTGACCTTCGTGCCGAGCAGCTTCATCCGAAAGACGTTCAGCGACTGACGCTCGACGTCCACCGAGCCCATAAAAACTTCGCATTCGCGGCGAAACAGCGCCGCCATCGTGGCCGTCGCGACGCCATGCTGACCCGCACCGGTCTCGGCCGTGATGCGCGATTTGTTCATGCGCACCGCGAGCAGCGCCTGCCCAAGCGTGTTGTTCACCTTGTGCGCGCCGGTGTGGCAGAGGTCCTCGCGCTTCATATAAATTTTAGCGCCGCCGAGCTTGGCGGTGAGATTTTCGCACAGATAAAGCGGCGTCGGCCGTCCCACGAACTCGCGCGAGCGCTGCTCGAGCTCCTCGCGAAATTTTGGGTCGCGTCGCGCCGCCTTGTACGCGCTCTCGAGCTCGAACAGCGCCGGCATCAGGGTTTCCGCGACGTACTTGCCGCCGAACTGGCCGAAATGACCGCGGCTATCTGGAACGTTTTGCATTGTTGACGAAGCTCCTGAGTTTATCGCGGTCCTTCACGCCGGGCGACGACTCGACGCCGCTCGCGCAATCGACCGCATAAGGTTCTAACGCGGCAACCTCGGCAACGTTGTCGGAATTCAATCCGCCGGCAACAATCGCGCGGCTCAAATCAAGCCGTCGAAGCTGATCCAGCGAAATACGAGCGCCGGTGCCACCAAACAGTTTCGAATCGAACGCGTCGAACAGCACGTAGTCCGCGCAATGCGGCGTCACGTTCTCGCCCGCCTTCAGCCGCCGCGTGACAATCGACGGAACCGGCCAGCCCGCGAGCGCCGCGTCATCCTCGTCGCCGGAGAACTGGATCATATCGAGCGACGCACCGCGCAAGCGCTCATCTATATAGGCGCGCTCCGCGTTCACGAACACCCCGACCACCGCCGCGCGCGAGCCAATCGCAGCGCGAATCTCGATAGCGCGATCGAGCTCGACGTAACGCGGGCTCTTCGCGTAGAAGTTCAAGCCGATCAGGTCGGCGCCGGCGGCGATCGCCGCGTGCGCATCCTCGACCCGCGTGATACCGCAGATTTTGACCCGAACTGTCATAGCGCTCGCATCAACTCCCCAAGTTTCGCGCCGGGCGCGCCACCGCGCAGCAAACTCTCGCCGATAAGAAACGCGCGCGCGCCGGCCGCGTCGAGCCGCCGAATATCGTCAGGAGAATCGATTCCGCTCTCGGTGACGACCACCGCGTCGCCCGCATAGCCCGCGAGTATGCGCTCGGTCACCGCGATATCGGTCACGAAGTCATGCAAGTTGCGGTTGTTGACGCCTATCAGCCCCGCGCCGATTTTCTCGGCAAGCGCGAACTCAGCAGCGTCGTGCGATTCGACCAGCGTCGCCATCCCAAGCTCACGCGCGAGTGCTGACAGCGAGCGCAGTTCGCCCTCTTTCAGCATCGCGGCGATTAGAAGAATGCAGTCCGCGCCGGCCGCGCGCGCTTCATAGACCTGGTACGGCTCGAAGATGAAGTCCTTGCGCAACAGCGGAACCTCCACGGCGGCGCGGACGGCACGCAGATCGTCGAGCGAACCTTTGAAATGCACATCGGTGAGAACAGAAATCGCGGCGGCGCCGCCGGCGACATACTCGCGCGCGACAATGGCCGGATCGAGTCCCGGCATGATGTCGCCCTTGCTCGGGGACGCGCGCTTGATCTCCGCGATTATCGCGGGACGTCGCGCGCGCAGCGCCGCGATGAAATCGGCCGGCTTGGGCGCGCGACCAGCCTCCGCGACGATCGCCATCGGCGACACGACCGCGCGTCGCGCGCGCACTTCGCCGCGTTTGGCGGCATAGATGTTGTCGAGGATCGAGCTCATTGAATTCCGTTGCTCGCGCGGCGCAGCTTGTCGAGGACTTCCAGCGCGCGGCTGCTGGCGATAATTTCACGCGCCGCATCGACTCCGTCTTTCAGCGAAGCAGCCTTGCCGCCGACGTAAATTGCGGCGCCCCCGTTGAGCGCGAGCACATCTTGCGCCGGGCCTGCGCCGCCATCAAGCGCGCCGCGCAGAACCCGCACCGCGTCGTCGAGATTCGTGACGACTAGCGCGCGATGGTCGCCGCGCGAGATGCCGAAGGTCAGAGGCGTGACTTCATATTCCGTCAGCTCGCCGTCGCGCAGTTCCGCAATCCGCGTCGGGCCGCTGATTGCGATTTCGTCGATTCCGTCGCCGCCGTGCACGACCATCGCGCGCCGTGTCCCGAGCGCTTTGAGCGCGTTCGCCATCGGCCTGATCAAACTCTCTTCGGCGACGCCCAGCAGATGGAAGCGCGGCCGCGCCGGATTGCCGAGCGACCCCATCAAATTGAAGATGGTGCGGATTCGGAGCTCGCGCCGGAGCGGCGCGATCTTTTTGAACGCGGGATGATAGGTCTGCGCGAAGATGTGGCAGCATCCGGCGGCGTCGAGGCATCGTTGCAGCCCCTCCGGATCGCAATCGATCTTCACACCCATCGCTTCGAGCACGTCGGCCGTGCCTACTGTTCCACTGATCGCGCGATTGCCGTGCTTGGCAACTGGAACGCCCGCCGCCGCTGCGATCAGCGCGGCGCCGGTCGAGATGTTGAAGGTGCTGGCGCCGTCGCCGCCGGTGCCGCAGGTGTCGAGCACCTCGCCGTCGCGAAGGTTGAGCGGTAGCGCGCGCGCAAGCATCGCGCGCACCGCGCCTGCCAGCTCGTCAGCCTCGGCGCCCTTGATTTTGAGCGCGACCAGGAACGCGCCGATGACTGCGTCGGGCGCGCCGCCGTCCATGACTTCGCCGATCGCGAGTTCGGCCTCGGCGTCGGTGAGCGAGCGCCCGTCGATGAGCGCTTGCAGCGCGTCGTGGAGTCTGCTCATCGGGCGGTTCCGTTTTGGTTCAGGCTGTCGAGAAAGTTTTGCAGCAAATGTTTGCCTTCGAAGGTCAGGATCGATTCGGGATGAAACTGCACGCCCTCGACCGCGTGCTGTTTGTGCCGCAGCCCCATGATTTCGTTTTCGGCGGTGCGGGCGCTGACTTCGAGCGCTGGCGGAACCGTGGCCGCATCGACTAACAGCGAATGATAGCGCATCGCGTCGAACGGACTTGGGATGTCGGCGAATATCGTTTTGCCGTCGTGAATTATCGGCGAGGTCTTACCGTGCATCAGGCGATCCGCGCGCACGACCTTGCCTCCGAACGCCTCGCCGATACATTGCAGGCCCAGGCACACACCGAGTATCGGAATCTCGCCAGCCATCTCGCGCAGCAGAGTCAGCGAGATTCCGGCTTCGGTGGGCGTACACGGTCCGGGCGAGATTACGACGGCGCTTGGATGAAGCGCGCGAACGCCGGCGACGTCGATGGCGTCGTTGCGTTTGACCGTGACGTCGGCGCCGAGTTCGCCGAGGTACTGCACGATGTTGTAGGTGAACGAGTCGTAGTTGTCGATCATCAGGATTCTCTTTTCAGTATTTGAGACCACCGTGATTACCTCTTGGCCGCGAGTTCGAAATCGCGCGCGGCCTGGAGCGCGCGGACCATCGCGCGAGCCTTGTTGACGGATTCCTCGAACTCGGCGCCGGGATCCGAATCGGCGACGACGCCGCCGCCGGCCTGAATGTAAACGCGGTCCTTCTTGATCAGCAACGTGCGCAGCGCGATCGCGGTGTCTGTGTTGCCGGTGTAGCTGAAATAGCCGACCGCGCCGGCATAGACGCCGCGGCGCACCGATTCGAGCTCGTCGATAATTTCCATCGCGCGGATTTTCGGCGCGCCGGATACGGTGCCCTGCGGAAAGGTGGCGGCGAACGCGTCGAACGCGTCGCATCCCTCGCGCAGCACGCCGGTGACGTTCGACACTATGTGCATCACGTGAGAGTAGCGCTCGACGACCATCAGCTCGGTCACTTTCACCGAGCCGATTTCGGAGACGCGGCCGACGTCGTTGCGTCCGAGATCGACCAGCATCACGTGCTCGGCGCGTTCCTTGGGATCGGCGAGCAATTCGGTTTCGAGTTCGCGGTCTTCGGCTTCGGTCACGCCGCGCCGGCGAGTTCCCGCGATCGGCCGCAACGTGATCTCGCGACCCTCGACCCGGACCATCACCTCGGGCGAGGCGCCGACCAGGGTTTGATCGCCGAGGCGCAGGTAGAACATGTAGGGCGACGGGTTAATCGTGCGCAGGCTGCGGTAAATGTTGAACGGATGCGCGGTGAGCGGCGCCTCGAAGCGCTGCGACGGAACGACCTGGATGACGTCGCCGGCCGCGATATATTCCTTGGCGGCCGAAACCATCGCCATGTAACCCTCGCGGGTCACGTTCGACGTGATCGAGGTGTCGTTGATCGCGACGTTACTCGCGCCTTCGAGGAACGGCGGCACGGCGGGACGTTTCAGGCGCTCGATTATCTCATCGATTTTGATACGCGCGCTTTGATACGCCATTTTGGCCGAGGCGAATTCCTCGACCGGCACGTTGGCGATAATTTTGAGCGTCTGGCGGACGTTGTCGAAGCACAGCACCGTGTCGGTGAACATCAGGTGGAAATCGGGGACGCCGAGATCGTCGGTGGCGGTTTCGGGAATCTTCTCGAAGCATCGCACGATGTCGTACGCGAGAAATCCAACGGCGCCGCCGAAGAAGCGCGGCAGGTTGGGCAGCTCGGGCGAGCGGAAGCGCTTGACCTCGGCGCGCAACTCCTCGAAGGAGTTGGCGACGGAGCGCACCTCGACGCCGCGGCCGGGGCGGATGATGTCCATGCGGTTCTTGCGCGCGCGCATGACGAGCAAAGGATCGCTGCCGAGGAAGGTGTAGCGGCCCCATTTCTCGCCGCCGCGGACGCTTTCGAGCAGGAAAGCATAGTCGCCGCGCGCGATTTTGAGGAAGGCGGAGACGGGAGTCTCGAGATCGGCGGCGACTTCCTCGAACACCGGGATGAGGTTGAATCCGTTGGCCGCCAGGCGTTCGAATTCGCTTTCAGTGGGCTGTAACATCTCGTTTCCTTTTTTTCACCGTCTACTTCGCACTTCTCACTTCCGATTCCGTCGCTCGCCGCCTAAAAAAAGAAAAGGGCCGCAGGTTGTGCCTGCGGCCCTTTTGGGAAATCGGTTTTGCGATGAACTACAAAGCCGGCGCGCAGGCGGGTGCATCGAGGTGCCACCGCCACCATCCCGCGCAAACATTTCGGCTCGTGAGGTTCATCTTGGGGTTAATGATGAAGATGAGGCGGGTGATTGTCAACTGGGGTGCTCTGCCGGGTACTATCTTAGTTTGGCCTTGAGTATTTGAATTTCAAATCGCGAGTGTCTTAGTTTCCCCTTACTCTACCTCCCAGAACGATTTCAGCGGCCGGCCCTTAAGTTGGGCATCGTCGGCGTTTATACACTGCGCGCTTGCCTTCCAGTCTTCGCGCATTTTCACCTCAACCCCCGTGAGTGGATTGGTCAGTTTCATACTCGCGATTGCGGCTTTGCATTCATCCGAGGTGCGGAACACACTGCACATAGGAATGTCAGTCGAGCTAGCGTTCGACGAGGTGTTGCAGCGCCACTCCGCGATCCACCATTCACTCAGAGGGGCTTTTAAGTTTAGTGACCCTTGCTTGAACTTTGGGTCGCTCGGGAAGATCAACGCCTGATGGACTGGGGGAAACATCAGATACCAGCCCACAAGCGCGAGCGCGGCTGCGTGGCGGGGCTTCATTTCCGTCTTGTAGCAGGCGCGCGCCACGAGGCAAATGGTCGGGAACATTGCGCACTGTCTTAGTTCGGGCTGAGTGTCTGAAATTCAAATCGCGACTGTCTCAATTTGCCGGATCAGTATCGACGACTACGCCGGACGTGGCCGGGCGGCCTACTTTTGTTTGAGGCGCGGATCGTTTATCGAAACGCAGCGTAACATGTCATCATTCTTAGCAAACTCATTAGCAATCTCAGCAGTCTCCGGTGAAGGAGGAATCGCGGCGGTGAATCCTGCACTGGGAGGACTGGTTGGTCCTTCCCGCCAGCTTTCAATCATTTGTTCGCAATCCTTCTGACTCGGATAGGCATCAATGCCCGCAGGCGGACCAACCCATTTGGAGAGTGGTGCGCTTTCATCGAAGGTTCCGGACGGTTTGCCCGCCATCTGTGGCGGGTGCATGATCTGCCAGCCAGTCGATTGAGTCGTCTTTACGGACGGTTCAGCGCATGCGGCAAGAACCACAAGCGCGAGTGCGGCTGCGTGGCGGGGCTTCATGGCGCCTTGTCGTGAATGAGCTTCATAGCTTCTGATCTTCCGGTGAGGTTGCCGGAGCGCTCTGCATGCGCCGATTGATCTCCTCAGCGTTGAGGTTCGGATCATCTATCGAAACGCAGCGCGACTTGTCGCGAAGGTTAGAAAACTGCTCGCACACCTTAGAAAAGGACGGAGGGCTTGTGGGACATGCTCTTGCTCTTTCCCGCAAGCTTTTGAGCCTTTGTTCGCACTCGTTCTGAGCCGGATAGTGGTGTGTGTCCGCAACAACCCATTTAGAGAGTGGCGCGTTTTCATCGAGAGTTGGGTACGGTCGTGCTTCTATCTGCGGGGGTTGAATGATCTCCCATTCAGGCAGGTCAGGCGCTATGATGGGCGGTCCGGTGCCGCACCCAGTAAGCAGTATAAGCGCGAGCGCGACGGCGTCGCGGGGCTTCATGGCTTCCCATTTTCGCTTGAGGCCGAGGGAGCGTTCTGCATGCGGCGATTGATCTCCTCGGCGTAGAGTTCCAGACGCCGAGCCTTTGCGATTTTGTAGCCTCGTTCGATCGAAAGCACAGCCAGAAAGCTGAGTCCGCCGCCGAGTGCGTGAAGGATGGGATTTCGCGAGAACGTGAGGACGAACAAGCCGACGCCGAGCAGGCACCAGTTCGCGACTCTTAGGGGAATCGATTGTGGTTGCACGACAGGCGGTTTACTGAAAAGGAATTGCGGGAGCAAGCGGGCGATTTTATCATTAGTCGCGAACCGTGCACCGTGAACTGCGATTAAACGAGTTGGGGTGGGTGAAGTCTCGAGCGTTGTACCTCTCCCGGCGACACCGCTGCGCGGCTTTCGCCGACCCTTCGGCTACGCTCAGGGCAGGCTCTCCCCTCGGACAAGGGGAGGTTAGGATATTGCTAGTGGCAGCCGCAGCCGCCGCCGCAAC
>PMOH01000500.1 GCA_003161515.1 Deltaproteobacteria bacterium | reverse complement strand
TTCATCAGGGCGTCCCAGGTGACGGTGACGCCGAACATCGGCGGCGCGATGATGCCGCCACGGTGGCTCGCGTCGAAGAACGCGGGGTTGTCGTCGTTGTATGCGCGCGCGTACTTCTGGAGCGCGTCGAGAGTGACGTTGGTCGTAACGGTCGGGTATTCGCGGCCGACGCAGGCAGTGTTCAGTGGCATCGATTGGCTCCGTTTTTTCAGTATTAAGGCCGCGCTCCGTTGTCGCGCGCGGATCGAGGGAAGGGAACATAATGGGTCAACTTATTTCGCGGCCGCTTATGAACACTGATTTCAACTCTAGCGCCCGGTCGAGCAGGATTAAATCGGCGCGGGCGCCGATTTGAATTTGGCCGCGGTCGTTCGCACCGATTAGCTTGGCGGGATTAGTGGCGGCCATTACGGCTGCGTCGCCGATTGTCACTCCTGCTTTTTCGACCATGATGCGGACGCCGTCGAGCATCGAGATGATGCTGCCGGCGAGCGTGCCGTCATCGAGACGAGCGGCGCCGTCGCGAATCGTCGCGCGCGCGCGTCCGACTGTTTTCTCACTGTCAGAAGTTTGCGCCAGCGCGACTTTGTCGGTTACCAGGATCAGTCCGGTTCGGCCGCGAGCGGCGAACGCCAGGCGCAATATCGCGGGATGCGCGTGGACAGCGTCGGGGATGATTCCGGCGAGTGCGGCACTCGGCGCGAGCGCTGCGGCGATGACGCCGGGGTCGCGATGATTCAACGGGCGCATCGCATTGAACAGATGCGTGAACATCCGGGCGCCGGCGTCGATGGCGGCGTTCGCCTCGTCAAGCGTAGCGTTGGTATGGCCGATGGAGACGACCACGTTGCGCGCGGTCAGGCGGCGAATCGCGGCGAGTCCACCAGGCAGCTCGGGCGCGAGAGTGATCAATCGAAGCGCGCGCATCGCGAGCACGCGTTCGAAGGCGTCGCCACGCGGCTCGAGGTTGAGCGTGGGATGCGCGCCTAGTCGGCGCGGCGAGATAAACGGACCCTCGAGATGCATCCCGAGAATTGCGGCGGCGTCTGATGCGTCATTGCGGCGCGAATTTTCGATTGCGGTCGCGATCGAGTCGTGAACCTGCGCGATCTTTTCAATTGGCGCGGTGACTGCGGTCGGCATCCAGGCGGTGGCGCCTCCACGCGCGAGATGACGGCTTAGATTAGCGAGTTCATCCGGCGACGCGTTCATCACGTCGATGCCGTGCGAGCCGTTCACTTGCAGATCGACAAAACCGGGCAGGATATAGTCGTCGCCGGCGTCAGACGCGGGGTCGAGCGCGGTGATCCGATCGGCGAAGGTGACGTGCCCGCGGACCGTCGAGCCGTCGGGCTTTGCGATAAGACCGGAGAGCTTCAATTCGCGCCGAATCGCTCGGCGAGCAGACGCGAGAAGCGCGGCAGATACACGAGGTCGAAGGTTTCTTCCTTGCCGGGGAACATCGCGACCGCCGCGCCCTTGAGCGCGAGCACGTGTTCCCATCCGAGTTCGAGCGTCATGTCGTTGTCCTGCGCGATGGTGGCGAAGGTGAGCTCGACCAGGAAGCGCAGGCGGCGAATCATTTTGTTCTCATGCTCGATTTCGATTTTCGATGCGCGCGCGTCGTCGGCCATGAGTGTAATTCTCCGTGAGTGGCAGTTCAGCATCATTATATCATCGAAGGCTGCAACGGTCATGAGAGATCCGTGGACTTGTCTCGCTCGGTCGGGGATGCCAACCTCTAACGCGCCGTGAATTCTGTTCGCCTCAAAAGCAGCTTCATATATCTCGCCAACGCGGTAAACGATCTGCGTGGAAATTGGTCGGTGCTGGCTGTGGTGCTGGCGCCGTTGCTGATCGCGGCGGCGTTGTGCCTGCTGCCGGACGCGCTGAATCTGCAATACCGGCTGGCGACGACGTTCGAGCCCGGATCGCAAAATATCAGCTACACGCAAGTCGATAGCGCGGCCGATACGCCGAGCAAGGCGCCCCCGCTGCAGGAGCCGCAGCCGTTCTCGCCGTGGGTGACGACTGCGCTGCATGTGATCTTCGGGGTGCTCACGTTGCTGGTGACGCTGGTTACGTTGTGTTCGCTGATGAGGATCCAGGCCGGAATCCAGGAGCCGTCGATTGTCGGCGAAGCGATCGAGGTTTACCGGCGATCGATTGCGCTCGCGCCGGGATTCATCTGGGTGACGATTCTGCAACTGCTCGCGCCGGCGTTGGGGCTGTTCCTGTTCCAGTTGGCGTCTAACTACGTGCCCAATTCGATTGGCGTGTGGGCATACATCGCGCTGGTGTTGATGATCATGCTCGGCGCGATCGTATACGCGTGGCTGTACTTTGCGCAGTACGCGCTGATCTCCGACGGCAAGCATAGCTGGCATGCGCTGTTGTTCAGCCGCGATCTGATGCGCAAGCGTTTTTTCAAAGTCGCGATTCGGATCGTGGTTTTCCTGGCGGTGTGGTCGGGATTCAACTCGTGGGCGGCGGGCGCGTTCGTAGTGGTCAGTCTGCTGTTCGGTCCGGTCGGAGTGGTGACGGGGTTTCTTGGGACGACGATCTTCCTGGTCGATCTTGCGGAGATCGGCGTGAACTTTGCGACCACTGCGTTCCTGGTCGCGGCAGGGTTGAGGTTGTACCAGGATTTGAGGGAGCGCCAGGTGGAGTCGGTGCGGATCGATCCGGCGCAGGCTGCGATGCAAGCGACGGCGCAGTTGCCGCAAATTGCGATCTAGGAATGGTGGGTGATGCATGCTGACCTCTCCCGCAACTCAGCGGGAGAGGCGAATAATAGGTTGCGCGGAACGCGACATCCTAACTGGGGCGAGGTAAGGAAGGAGCCGGGATTCTTCGCTTCGCTCTGAATGACACAAAGACCAGAAGGAAAGCTCGAGCGTCAGACTGCGGTTGATCCGTGGTTGGGAGTGCGGCGGCTGGCGTCGAGAAAGATCCGGGGTCCCTCGGCTTCGCTCGGGATGACACAAGAAAAAGGCGACACCAAAAAAAACCCTCAGAGCAAAAGGGCGTCCTCGCCATTTTGCGATTTGAACTGGGTGCAGGGGTCACCCTGCCGCGGAAGCGTGAACCCCGCGGAGGGTTTCACATTAAATAAAGTGATCTTTCCCCTCTGCGCTCCGCGCCAATCATGAAGCCAGGCGGGAGAGGGCGCGGATTGTTACGTGGATTGCTGGGAGGGTTGGGGTTGCGAGGGTTTTTAGTTCGTCGAAGAGGCGGGTTACTTCGGCGAACCGATTGGCGCGGACGCGTTTTAACTGCTCGATCGATTCATCCACGCTCAGATCGGGATCGTCGGCGATGGCGTCGAGCACCGCGCGGCACATCGCGAGGCGTGCGGAGCGAAGCTCGTCGGCGAGTTCGACGGCGGCGCGGCGCTCCCATCGATCGTCAGTGCCTATCAGTTGAAGCGCTTCTTCGAGAATTGCGAAGTTGAGTTGCGCGCTTAGCTGGAAATAAGCGCGTGCCGCTTTGGCGGGATCGATTTCGCGCGAGAAACTCAGGCTCAACACGCTCAGAATGTGATCGGCGAAGGCCAGGCGCGCGAGCCCATGCGCCAGCTCGCCGTCGAGCACATCGTTGCGAAGTTCTCGATAGACGCGCTCGAAACGATCGCGCTCGCCACCCGCGAGCATCGTCTCGAACTCGCCGCTGAGAGTCTCGAACGCGGGCTTGAAGCGGGTCACCGCGGATCCAATCGATGTGGCCGGTTCCAATTCGCTAAGCGCCCATCCGGTCGCGAGGCGGCATGCGCGCTCGAGCGCGAGAAACGCGCCCAGCTCCGATTCGGCCGCGATCGTCGTACTGTTGCGCTTGAGTTCGCCGGCGCGCTGATGGATCGAAAGCACGTCGGTCGCGATAACCCACGCGCGCACCACGTCCTCCGCCGCGACGCCGCGGCCGCGGACCTGCTCGAAGACAAAAGTAGATCCGACGAGATCGACCAGCTCGTTGACGGCGCTGGTCGCGATGAGCTCGTGGCGCAGCCGATGGGTCGCGACCTCTGCGTGGGCGGCGAGTGAACTCGGGAAGTACGGCTGCAGAAAACGTCCGACCAGGTACGAATCGTCAACCAGCACCGTGGTCTCGATGCGCTGGATGAGATCGATCTTGGTGTACGCGGTCGCCAGCGCGAGCTCGGGGCGGGTGAGACCGGGATAGCGCGCGTGGCGCTCGTGGAGCGCTTCGCGCGCCGGTATCGCAGGCGCCATTCCAACCAGGATGCCGCGATCTTCGATGGCCTGGAGATGGTCGCGAAAGTCGTTCAGGTGCGTGCGACTGCGAAGCTGTTCGAGGCTGAGCGAAAGCACCTGGTCGCGATTGTCAGCGATGACGCGATCGGCAACTTCGTCAGCGCAGGCGGCGAGCGCGCGGTTGCGGGCGTCGAAAGTGAGCGCGCCGCGACTCACAGCGGGCTCGAGCAGAATTTTCAGATTGACTTCGTGATCCGACATATCGACGCCGGCCGAGTTGTCGATCGCGTCGGTGTTGATGCGGCCGCCGGCGAGCGCGTACTCGATGCGCGCGTTCTGGGTGAAGCCGAGGTTGCCGCCCTCGACGACAATTTTCGCGCGCAGCTCAGGGGCAGTGATTCGGCATGCGTCGTTGGCGTGGTCGGCGACTTCGGCGTCGGTCTCGGTGCTCGCGCGAACGTAGGTGCCGATGCCACCGTTGTAAAAGAGATCGACCGGTGCGCGCAGGATGCATTGGATCAACGACTCGCCGTCGAGCGCGTTGGAATCGCATCCGAGGGCGGCGCGCGCATTCGGACTCAGCTCGATTCGTTTCAGACCGCGGCGGAAAACGCCACCGCCCTTACTGATGAGAGCGGAATTGTAGTCGGCCCACGACGAGCGCGGCAGATCGTAGAGGCGCTTGCGTTCGTCGAAGCTGGCCGCGGGGTCGGGGTCGGGATCGATAAAGATATGACGATGGTCGAAAGCGGCGATGAGCTTCAGGTTGCGCGAGCGCAGGAGTCCGTTGCCGAACACGTCGCCCGACATGTCGCCGATGCCAAACATCGTGATCGGCGTGCCGCGGTCGGGGTCGCGGCCCATCTCGCGCAGATGCCGGCGCGCCGATTCCCACGCGCCGCGCGCGGTGATGCCGAGCTTCTTGTGGTCGTAGCCGTGCTCGCCACCGGACGCGAACGCGTCGCCGAGCCAAAGCCCGCGCTCGATTGCGATCTGATTGGCGATGTCGGAGAAACTCGCGGTGCCTTTGTCGGCGGCCACGACCAGGTACGGGCCGTCGTTGTCCAGCACCCTGACGCGCGCGGGATGGACCGGGCCGGCGTCGGTCAGGTTGTCGGTGAGATCGAGCATCGCGTTGATTAGCGTCTTGTACGCCTCGACGCCGTCGGTCGGGTTCGGTTGTTGGCGAGCGCGCGGCTTGACGATGAAGCCGCCCTTGGCGCCGCGCGGGACGATGATCGCGTTCTTCACGGTCTGGGTCTTCATCAGATCGAGAATCTCGGTGCGGTAGTCGTCGGGGCGGTCGCTGAAGCGGATGCCGCCGCGCGCGAGGCGTCCGTGCCGCAGATGGCATCCTTCCATGCGCGGGCTGTGGACGTGAATTTCGTAGAGCGGCGCGGTGTCGGGCAACCGGGCGATGCGCGCGCTTTCGAACTTGAGCGCGATGTACGGATCGGGCGCCGGCGTCGCGCAGAAAAAATTGGTGCGCACAGTCGCTTCGACCAACGACAGCAGCGTGCGCGCGGTGCGATCGTCAACAATATTTTCAATCGAGGCGAGACGAGCGAGATACGCTTCGCGCAACTCGGCGATCTTTTCAGGGGACGCAGGACTGTCAAATGAAAGGCGCGCGGTGAACAACTCGAATAGCAGCCTCGTGACGTCGGGATACAGCAGGAGAACGCGCTGCAAGCCGAGACGGGCGGGCGCCAGGCGCATCTGAAACGCGGCGACGAGGTAGGCGCGCAGCAGAGCGACCTCGCGCCAGCTGAGGCCCGCGGTCAGAGTGACCGCGTTGAGGGCGTCGTCGGCAGTGAGACCGTTGCGCACGGCGGCGATCGCGTCGGCAATCAGCGCCGATCCCGGAAGTTTTGCGAACGGCTGCGAGTTGGGTCCCTGCACGGAAAAAACCTGCAAGTACGCGCGCGTCACTTTGCCGTCGGTGCGCGGGCGAAGCTCGTGGGCGTCTTCGGACAGGACTTCGATGGCGAAGTTCTGCAACGTGGGCATCAGCTCGGAGAGCTTCGGAGCTTCGCCGAGACCGACCATGCGGATGTCGCTGCGCTCGTCGGCGGCGTCGCCGTCGGATGCATGCGGCCCGGCTTCGACGATGAAATCGCGGCCGTCGGCGATCAGCGTCTCGACGTCTTCGATGTCACCGACCGCGCGCGCGACGTCGATCGCAGCCTGGTAGTCGGCGCTGAACGCTCCGGTCCATCGCTCTGCGAGTGCGCGTCCGCGCTTGGGCCCGAATTTTTTGACCAACTGCTCCTGCAACCGGTCGTCCCATCGCCGGGCGAGGTTGGCGACGGCCGACTCGAGACTGCGGATGACCGAAGTCTTCGGCGGATCGGCAACGAAACAGAAATGGAGGCGCGCGGTGTAGCCCTCGCCGAGCGCCAAATGGAAATAGACCAGCGTGCCGTGAAGCGCGGCGGCGAGAGTGTCCTGGATGCG
>PMOH01000219.1 GCA_003161515.1 Deltaproteobacteria bacterium | reverse complement strand
TTCATCTGGAATTTCGACCGAATCAACCGTCCGCTGATCGAGGCGCAAAGAATCGCACACGGAGCAAATGTTCCCGTCTGCAGATTGAGTAACAGCCGCGAGATTGCCGCGTTCCTGGCCTCGGCTAGATGCGACTAGTTGGCCAAAGGGTGGAGAGGGTTTTCGACGACCTTAATGCGCCGCCGCCGCAGCGGCGCGGGGCCTGATCTCGCCGCGGAGCGCTGCGGCGTGGTTGCCCTTGGTGACGCAGCCGACCTCGTCGGCGATGCGGGTCCAGTTGTCGCCGCCATCCTCGCTCATATGCACGGTGCCCTCGGTGTCACCGACGAAAAGCTCATAGCCGCCAGGCCAGCACGCCATCGTCAGCGCCTCGATATTGGCGCGAGGCGCCACGGCGAAGCCGTTCGGCTCGGTGTCCCAGCTGCGCCCGTGATCGCGGCTGCGCACGATCGTGGTGTCGGCGACATGCGTGTCCATCCAGAAGCCGGGATGAAACTTCGCGCCCGACATGAACAGAATCTTCTCGTCGGGCGACAGCATCATGTGGTCGGGATAGGCCAGGCGGAACTCCTCGCCGGTCAGCCGCTCCCAGTGATCGCCGCCATCGCTGCTCCGATAGAGGCCGACGCCTGTCGTCATGAACACGGTGTCGGGACGCGACGGCAGCACCATCACCTGGTGGACGTCGCGATAGGCGCCGTCGTCGGGCCTGGAATAATCGGCGAGCTCGCGCCAGGACTGGCCGCCATCTTCGGTCTTGAGCAGCGCGCCCTGCTCGATCGCGGCGTAGATGCGCCGCGGCGTGCGCGGATCGAACACCATCATCTTGATGTGGGCGATGTGCGGCGGCTCCGGGAAGGTCCAGTATTCGGTGCCCGGCACCTGGCGCAGCGCCGGAAGCTCGCTCCAGCTTTGGCCGAGATCGTGGCTCTTGAAGAGCGCGGCGGGCTGCGTCCCGGCATAGAGCGCGATGCCGCCCGCTTCGGCGACCGACGCGATGGTGTAAACATTCTTGATGGCGAGGCCGGAATTGCGCTCTTCCCAGCGCGCGCCGTCTTCGCTGAAGAGCACGCCATCGCCATGCGTGCCGACGAAAATGCCGGTCCGGCCCGGCAAGGTCGTCAAGGTCGTCGCGTGCAGGCCGGCGAGCGCGGTACCGGCCTTACGCCACGCACCGGACGATTCGCGCGCCAGCGTTGTGACGCCGCTCGAGGTGGCGACCAGCAACCGGTCCGGCGCGCTCGCGCCGTCATAGCGGTTCATTCCATTGGGGGAGAGACAGGCCAGCATGATCACGCCTCCTCGCGTTCGAAGACAATCTTGCACGGCGCATCTTGCCGTGTTAATCCGACTGTTCGGTCGGAAAAAATATACGACTGAGCAGTCGGAAAAGCAAGAGGTCGATTTTGGGGCGGAAAAAAGAGATCGATCGGGACAGGATTTTAGATGCCGCCGAGGCCGTGATTCTCAAATCCGGTGGCCAAAGTTTCACGCTCGACGCCGTCGCCGCACGTGCCGGCATAAGCAAGGGCGGTCTCGTCTATAGCTTCGCGACTAAAAATGACCTGGTGTACGCAGCGCTCGAAAGGGAAATGGCGCGCTTTCGGGAGGCCGTGCACCGGCGGCTTGGCGGCGGACCGGTCGAGCCGGTCAAACTGGTCCTGGCCCATATCGAGGAAGCGCTCGACGAGGATGACGTCTCGACGCAAAAGGCTGCGTTTCTCGTAACCGCCTTGGTACACGCTCCTGACATGCTGGGGCCAGTGCGAAGCTATTACCGGGAACTGCTCGATCCGCTTCGATCGGAAGGTGGCGATATCCGTGAAGTCCGTCACGCACTGCTGGCTGTTGAAGGAATTTTCCTGCTCCGGGGACTTAGCTTCGTCGAGGTCTCGGCGGACGAACAGAAATCCGTCCTGCTCCACGCGCGCGATATCGTCGTCGGGGTGTTGGCCAAGCATCGAACGAGCGCTCCCCTCCACACTCCTAAACCAAAATGACACCCTCGTGACGAGTGGAAGTTGATTAGCGCTGTGCGCCGCGGCGGCTCTCAATGACAGAAAGTCGCACTGATGAGCCAAGGGGAAGAAAGAACTGGGATTCTTCGCTTCGCTCTAGAATGACACAAAAAGTGAGCAGGCTAGGTTTTGTGATGTGATCGCAGAACCCTCACCTACCGGCCGCGATGCGGCCGGCCGCCTCTCCCGTGAAAATAACGGGCGAGGTATCGGAGGCCTCAGCGGCCTATCATGACGACACAAAGAAAGAGTCGGGATTCTTCGCTTCGCTCTGAATGACACGAGGACGGCGAGCAGAAATCGCGGGCACGGCGGCCCGCGCCACTGGAGGTGGGCAACCGAAAGTGTCGGCGCTATGGCGGGAGACTAATTCGCGGCTGTCGCTGAAGTGCGCTCGGCGATTAGGCGGTCTAGTTCGGTTCTTAGTTTGGGGAGGACTTCTTCGTAGGCGTAGTAGCCTAGTTTGCGGTCCTTTTTTTTGAGGTTTACTGTCGTTGGGCCGCACCATAGGCCGAGATCGGCGTCGTCGGTTTCGCCGGGGCCGTTTACGCGGCATCCCATGATTGCGATTGTGATCTTATACTTCTCGGCGTAGGTCGTCAGTTCCTTTACCTGCTGCGCTAGTTCGACGAACTTCATGTTTTCGACGCGCGAGCATGATGGGCATGAGATGATGTTCAGCCCGGCGCCGAAGTCTGGAACAGAGATAAATCGGCCCGCCGCGACATCCTGGATAATTTTGTGGCCGACGAGGACTTCTTCGTGCTTGCGCTCGTTGGGGAGTGTGAGCGAGACGCGGATGGTGTCGCCGATGCTCTGCGCGAGAAGTTTTTCGAACGCTATCCTTGTCTTGATGATTCCGTCGGGCGGTAAGCCTGCCTCGGTGACGCCGAGATGTATCGGCACGTCGGGCCGGCGCTTCGAGAAGCGCCGATTCGCGTCCATCACCTTGACCGGGTCGGAATCCTTGAGCGACACGACGAAGCGGGTGAAGCCGAAACTGTCCATCAGATCGCAATGGTACGCGGCTGACTCGACGATCGCCGCGAGCTGATCGCCGGGGTATTTGTCCAGGAACGCCGGCGCCACCGATCCGCAATTCACGCCGATACGAATCGCGACGTCATTGTCCCGCGCCACCTCGACCAGCCATTTCACCTTCTGCTCGATGGTCTTCGATTTCTCGATATGGTGCAGATGGCCCGGGTTGTAGCGAATCTTGTCGACGTGCGGCGCGACCCGGTCCGCAATCTTGTAGTTCTCCTGCAAATCGACCGACAGCACGACGCCTTTGGTCTGCTTGCGGATTTCCTTGACCGCGGGGATTTCCTTCTCGCTGTCGATGGCGATGCGCACGATTCCCGCGCCCGCGTTGGCCAACTGATGCGCCTGCGCGACGGTCTCGTCGATGTCGATGGTGCGCGTCGCGCACATCGATTGCACCACCACCGGCGCGTTGCCGCCGACCTTGGTGCCGCCAATCGTTATCTGCCGTGTCTTGCGATCTTTCAGTGCTTGATCCATCTCACCTATGCTGCCGAATGTGCGCCGCGCTTGCTAGTGCTCTAGTGCTTGTGCTCGTCCGCCACCGCCATCGCGATCGCGCCGTGACTGAACGCCGCGCCCGCGCGCATCGCCGCCGCGACCCATACCGCCTCCGCGATCTCCTGGTCAGTGCATCCTTTGTCTTTCGCGCGGGTGACGTGCGCCTCGATACACCACGGACACTGCGTCACATGCGCGGCCGTTATCGCCATCAACTCTTTCGTCTTGCTCGGAATCGCGCCGTCCTTGAAAACTTCCTTGTCGAATTCGAGGAAGCCCTTGAACGCGTCGGGCGCATTCTGGCGCAGATTGCGGAGGTACTTCGAGGTGTCCTTGCCGTAAAAATCAGCCATAGTGATTCTCCCGAGTAGGGGTCGTTTTGATGCTGATAATCGGACTATAGCAGAGCGCCGGTTGGTATCGATAACAATTGCCTTTCGTGCATCTTGCGCGGTTCGCCTACGCTAATCCTAACCTTATTCTCAGACAAACTTTACTTATCCAAGGCTGGCGACGACCAATTTAGGCTCTGACTTTTCCCTTGCAATGAGTCATCGTTCTGACTAAGTTTCTTTCACTGTCGTTGGTTTACTAGACGAAACGGGGGGTCGCATAAGTGATGCTGCTGTTCACGCGCGCATTGCAGATTTTTCAAGTTCAAGCTCTTCGCTCGGG
>PMOH01000427.1 GCA_003161515.1 Deltaproteobacteria bacterium | reverse complement strand
ATCGCGGGCAAAGGGCACGAGGACTATCAGTTGGTTGCGGGTCGCGTACTTCCGTTCGACGATCGAGTCGTGGTCCGCGAGATTGCGGCGGAACTCGGCGACGGGCAGAGTTGAGATTCGGCGAGCGTCGCGATGCTCTACCTGCTGCTCTACCCGCTCCACAAATATTACACCGGCTTCAACGCGCTGAGGTACGAAACCTTGCGCTCGGTGCTGGCCGGCTTGGCGGCGCTCGCGCTGTCGTTGGCTCTGGGACCCGTTCTCATCAATCGATTCCGCGAGCGGCGTATCGGTCAGACGATTCGCGAAGTCGTTCCGCAGGCACATCAGAAGAAAGCCGGCACGCCGACGATGGGCGGGCTGCTGATCGTGGCATCGATGCTGGCCGCGACGCTCTTGCTCGCCAACATCGCGAATCCATACGTCTGGATCGCGATTTTCGTGACGCTGACTTTCGGCGCGATCGGTTTCAGCGACGACTACTACAAGCTCACGCGCGGCAAAGGGCTCGGCCTTTCCGGCCCGGCGAAACTGGTGTGGTCATTTTCGTGCGCGTTTATCGCGGCGGCATGGCTGTTTCTGTATCTCGGCTTCGATACGCATCTCACGGTGCCGTTTTTGAAGAACGTGCATCCCGATCTGCACACGTGGCTGTATATCCCCTTCGCGATGCTCGTGATCGTTGGATGCTCGCATGCGGTGAACCTGACCGACGGACTCGACGGTCTCGCGATTGGCCCCGTGATGACAGTCGCGCTGACGTACTGGGTGTTCTCGTACGTCGCCGGCAACATCAAGTTCGCCAGTTACTTGCAGATACCGTACATCGCGAACGTCGGAGAAGTCGCGATTTTCTGCGCGTCGGTGATCGCCGCGTCGCTAGGCTTCCTGTGGTTCAACGCGTACCCGGCATCGATGATGATGGGCGACGTCGGCGCGCTGGCGCTGGGCGGTGCGATCGGCACCGTCGCCGTGTTGTGCAAGCAGGAACTCGCGCTCGTCATCGCGGGCGGAGTGTTCGTCGCGGAGGCGGCATCAACCATCATTCAGCGCTACTATTTCAAAGCGACACACAAGCGATTTTTCCTGATGGCGCCGCTGCACCATCATTTTGAACTCGCGGGCATTCCCGAAACCGTGGTCGTCATCAGATTCTGGATCGTATCGATCGTATGCGCGCTGGTCGCGCTGAGCACGCTGAAGTTGCGTTGATGGAACTCTCGAACAAAAACGTGATGGTGGTGGGACTGGGAGTCAGCGGAGTTGCCGCGGCGCGGTTCCTCGCCTCGCGCGGCGCGAAACTCGTGATGACGGATCGACGGGTGGACGTCGATCGCGGCCAGCTACCGGCAGGCGCGGTGAAACTCGGCGCCGGAGCTGCGAGCTGGGTGGACGGCATCGACCTGGTCGTCACCAGTCCGGGAGTACCGCGCGATTCACTTCTGTTGCACGCCGCGACCGAGCGGCGAATCCCGGTGATCGGAGAAATCGAACTCGCGAGCCGCTTCCTAGACGTGCCAATCGCCGCGGTCACCGGCACCAACGGCAAGAGCACAGTGGTGGTGCTGCTCGGCGAAATTTTGAAGGCGTCGGGTCGGCGCACCTTCGTCGGCGGCAACCTCGGCACGCCGCTGATCGACGCGGTTGATGGCCAATGGGACGTCGCGGTGGCGGAGGTGTCGAGCTTTCAACTCGAGTGGATCGAGAAATTCCAGCCGCGCGCAGGCGTGCATCTCAATCTCACCGACGATCATTTTGATCGCTACAAAGATCTCGAGGACTACGGCCGCGCAAAAGCGCGCTTGTTCGAGAACCAGCAGGCCTCGGACTACGCGATTTTGAATCGAGAAGATCCCAGTGTCTGGAAGCTCGCGAAACGCGTGCGCGCGCGAGTAATCGGCTTCGGTCGCACGCGCGGCGAATCAGGCGCGTCGATTTGGTTCGACGATCAGTCGAATGCCATCGTTTACGACTTTGATTTCGACCATACGCCGGGCGGGCAAATCAGCCTGGAGAAATTTCGTCTGCACGGACGGCACAACATCTCCAATGCGATGGCCGCGTCGGCAGCCGCGCTCGCACTCGGGGTCAACGCCGAAGAAATCGAACGCGCGCTCGCGTCATTTCGCGGACTGCCGCATCGAATTGAAGTCGTACATGAGCGCGGCGGCGTGACTTATATCGACGATTCGAAAGGGACCAACGTCGGCGCGGTGGTCGAGGCGATTGATGCACTTGCGGCGCCGATAATTCTGATCGCGGGCGGTCTCGACAAGGGCGGCGACTACGCGCCGCTGCGGCGGCCGCTCAAGGAAAAAGTGAAGCTCGCGATTTTTAACGGGGCGGCGCGCGACAGGATGGCGGCGGCGCTCGAGGGCGCAACGAAGATCGAAACGGTGGCGACTCTGAAAGAAGCGATCGAACATGCGGCGCGCGCGGCGCGACCCGGCGACACCGTACTGCTGTCGCCGGCGTGCTCGAGCTTCGATCAATTCAAGGACTATGCGGAACGTGGGAACGTATATAAAGAGCTGGTTCGGGCGCTTTGACGCGGTAAGTTACCGGCGCCCCGACCCGTGGCTGTGGCTGCCGGCGGCAGTGCTGCTATTGCTCGGGCTGCTGATGGTGCTGAACACCACCTACTTTCTCGGCATCGAGAAGCGCGGCGACGCGTTCCACTTTTTCAAGCTTCACCTCGCGCACATCGCGGTCGGCTTCGTGTTCCTGATGTTGCTCTCACAGTTCTCGCTCGCGGGTCTGCGGCGTATCGCGATGCCGCTGTTCATCGCGTCGATCGTGATGCTCGCGCTGCTCTACGTGCCGGGTCTCGGGCTGATGAAAGGCGGCGCGCGCCGATGGCTCCGGCTAGGACCGGTGATCGCGGAGCCGTCGGAGCTGGTGAAATTCGCGCTGGTATTTTTCCTCGCGAAATTCCTCAGTGGTCGGCAGCAGCGTATCCAGGAGTTCAAGCACGGACCACTCTCCGTATTTTTGATCGTCGGCCCGATTACTCTGTTGATCCTGAAACAGCCGGACTTCGGCAGTACCGTGATGATCGCGCTGATCCTGTTCGCGATGCTGTGGGCGGCGGGCGCGCGCTGGCAGCATCTGGCGGCCGCGGGCGGTGGCGCTCTCGGCTTGCTGGCATTCCAGGCGGTAGCGAAATCGTATCGGATGAAGCGGCTGACGACGTTCCTCGATCCATGGTCGGTAGCGCGCGGCGCCGGATTCCAGCTGGTGCAATCGTTCATCGCGCTCGGCGAGGGCGGCAAATGGGGCGTCGGCCTCGGCGCGGGCCGTCAGAAAATGTTCTATCTGCCCGAGGCGCACACCGACTTTGTATTCGCGGTGGTCGGCGAGGAGTTTGGGCTGGTCGGCGCCGCAGTTGTGATCTCGCTGTTCCTGGTGATCCTGTTTCGAGGGATGCGAATCGCGCACGACGAGCCCGATCCGTTCGCGAGCCTGCTCGCGGTGGGACTGACCGCGCTGCTCTCGATTCAAGCGTTGATCAATATGTCGGTGGTGATCGGGCTGATCCCGACCAAGGGGCTGCCGTTGCCGTTTCTGAGTTACGGCGGCACGTCGATCATCATCGCGATGGCGGCGTTGGGCGCGCTACTCGCGCTCGGGCGCCGACCGGCGGTGCGATGAAAGTGATAATCGCGGGAGGCGGCACCGGCGGGCATCTTTTTCCAGCGGTCGCGCTGGGTGAGGAAATGATTCGCGAACGTCCCGATATCGACGTGCTGTTTGTCGGCACCGCTGCCGGACTCGAGGCGAAGTGGTTGCCGAAGAGCGTCTACAAATACGAACTGTTCGACATGCACGGAATTCGCGGACATAGCACTCTCGAACGGGCGCGCGCCTCGATCGAATTCATTCGCGCGATCGGACTTTCGCTGTCGCTGGTCAGGCGATTTCGTCCGAACATCATCGTGAGCGCCGGCGGCTACGCGTCCGCATCGATGGGCGCGGCTGCGATCCTTACGCGCACTCCGCTGGTGTTGATGGAACAGAACACGCGCCCCGGTCTCGTCAATCGGACGCTGTCCAGGTTCGCGAAAAAAATCTGCGTCGGCTTCAGTGACGGTGCGAATCACTTTAATTCTTCTAAAGTGGTTGTGACCGGGAACCCCACCCGGTTCAAATACCAGCCTGACCGATCGAGGTCAGAGGATGGTCGATTACAAATCCTTGTTTTAGGCGGTTCGTCCGGAGCACACCGCCTGAATATTGGTGTCGTAGGGGCTTTCAAAATCTACGGAAAAAGTGTTATAAATTGGGACGTAGTGCACCAGACTGGGGAGGCGGATGAGGAGTTGGTGAGGAGTGCTTACCGCGAAATCGGTTTCGCGGCGGAGGTGGTGCCGTTTATCGACGACATCGCCGACGCGCTGCATCGCGCCGATTTGGTTATCGCGCGCTCTGGCGCGATGACGGTCACCGACATTGCTCTTGGCGCGCGAGCAGCTATTTTCGTGCCCTATCCCTTTCACAAGGATCAGCAACAAGTTCATAACGCGCGCGTGCTTGAAAAGCGCGGCGGCGCAATAATAGTTCGCGACGACGATCAGCTTGCCCCGAACCTGGCGCGCGAACTTGAAGCACTGATTCAGAATCCGGCGCGGCTGGACGAGATGGGTCTGCGGGCGCACCAGGAAGCGCATCCGGACGCGGCTCGCAGTATCGCCAAAATTTGTTTCGAAGTTGCGGAGAAAGCGGCAGCGTGAGTGAACTCCACGCAAATGGTCTTTTGACGCGTCAGCGGCGGCTCCACTTCGTCGGAATCGGCGGAGCCGGCATGAGCGGTATCGCGGAGTTGTGCCTCAAGCTTGGGATGCGCGTCAGCGGATGCGATCTGAAACCGTCAGCTGCAGTCACGCGGCTCGCAGAACTCGGCGCGGAGATCAGCCAGGGGCATCATCCAGCGCATCTGAAGGACGAGGGCGGCATCGACGCGCTAGTGATCTCGTCGGCGATAAAATTTTCCAATCCCGAAGTTGCACGTGCGCGCGAGATGAATATTCCGGTGATCGCGCGCGCCGAGATGCTCGGCGAATTGCTGCGAATGTCGAAGCTCGGAGTGGCGGTCGCGGGAACGCACGGCAAGACCACCACCACCGGTCTGATCGCGCTGATCATGGAAGAGGCAGGCCTCGACCCGACCGTCGCGGTCGGCGGAAATATTCGCAACACCGGCACCAACGTTCGGCTCGGGCGCGGCGATTTCATGGTGGCCGAAGCCGACGAGAGCGACGCGTCGTTCCTCTTGCTCATCCCGACTATCGCGGTGGTGACGAATATCGATCCGGAGCATCTCGACCACTACGGCACGATGGATAAAGTTCGCGAGGCCTTCGCGGACTTCATCAACCGCGTCCCGTTCTATGGCGTCGCGGTGCTGGGAATCGACAGCGTGAACGTGCGCGGGCTGATGGCGTCGATTCGCAAGCCGATGGTGACCTACGGCGTCGCCCAGGACGCCGACTTGCGCGCGGAAAAAATCGTTATCGACGGCCTCTCGACTCGCTTCGAGGTCGTTCGCAAGGGCGAGAATCTCGGGCGAGTGACAATACCGACGCCGGGCGTGCATGTCGCGCTGAACTCGCTCGCGGCAATCGCAGTCGCGCTGGAAGTTGGAATCAGTTTCGATCGCGCATCAGCGGCGCTGGCGAAGTTCGGTGGGATCAGCCGGCGATTCGAGATCAAAGGCGAAGCGGCGGGACGAATCGTGCTCGACGACTATGCGCATCACCCGGCCGAAGTCCGCGCGACACTGGCCGCCGTGCGCGCATCGTTCAAGCGGCGCGTGGTCGCAGTCTTTCAACCGCATCGGTACACGCGGCTGCGCGATTTGTTCGATGAATTCCTGTCGGCGTTCGACGATGCCGACGTGCTCTACCTGTTCGACGTGTATCCGGCCGGCGAGGAGCCGATTGCCGATTTTTCGTCGCGCCGTTTGTACGAGGCGCTGCGCGCGCGCGGGCATCTCGAAGTGCATTACCTGGGCGACGAGGATAATCCGGCGGCGCGAATCGCGGCTGGCTCGCGCGCGGGCGACGTGATCGCGACTTTGGGTGCGGGCGATATCTACAAGACCGGCGGCGACATACTCAACGCGCTCAGCGCAGAGGTCAAAGTTCATGAAGGCGCTTGAGACCGAGCTGCGCGCGAGATTTGGCGATCGCGTCCGCGCCTCGATGCCGCTGGCTGAGCTGACCTCATTTCGGATTGGCGGTCCCGCCGACTTGTTCGTCAACGTCGAAGACGAAACTGAGCTGATGCATGCGAAGGCTGCGGCGTATCGCGCGGGCGTGCCGTGCTTCTGTCTTGGCGCGGGGACGAATCTGCTCGTGAGCGATCGCGGGATGCGCGGACTCGTCGTTCGGCTCGGCGACGGCTTCGGAAAAATAAAAATTGACGACACGAAAGTCGTTGCGGGCGCGGCTGCGGCATTCGGCGCGCTGGTCCAGGCAGTTGTCGATCGCGGTCTTGAAGGACTCGAGTTTGGCGAGGGGATTCCAGGCACGGTCGGCGGCGGCTTGGTGATGAACGCGGGCGCGTTCGGCGGCGAAATCGCAAAGGTCGTTACGCTAGTGCATGGCGTCACCGAGGCTGGCGAGGCGCTTGCTCTAACAAAGGACGACGTCAAGTTTGCATACCGGCGCACCGAGTTGCCGTCGCATTTCATAATCACGCGCGTCGATTTCGAGCTTGTTCGAGGCGATCGTGAAAAGCTAACGGCGCGGGTCGCCGAGCTGCATGCCAAGCGCGCATCGCGCCAGCCACGCGGCGTCCCGAATGCGGGATCGATCTTCAAAAATCCGCCCGGAAATTTCGCAGGCAAGTTGCTCGAAGGCGCGGGCCTGAAGGGGACGCGGCTGGGCGGCGCCGCGTTTTCGGATCAGCATGCAAATTTTATCGTGAATCTTGGCGGCGCTCAGGCCGCGGAAGTGCGCGCGCTGATCGACATGGCGCGCAACAAGGTTAAAGAGCAGAGCGGCGTATTGCTTGAACCGGAGGTTAGGCTGGTCGGCGACTGGTGACGCGCATTTTGGATTGAGGTGGCGGGGTGGCGGTTCGCGG
>PMOH01000027.1 GCA_003161515.1 Deltaproteobacteria bacterium | reverse complement strand
CGCCGATCAGGCCAAGTCGCTGGGACTGATCAACAAGGTCGTGCCCGAGGGCCAGCTGATGGAGACTGCGCTTGCGTGGGCGGATGCGATCGCGATGAACGCTCCCAAGGCCGAGGCCGTCACCAAGTCTCTGATGTGCAAATTTTCAGGCCAGGCAATCGCGATGAGCATGACCGAATACACCGCCGCGCCGCATATCAGCGACGAAACCCGCGCCGGCCTCGAGTCCTTCTTCGACAAGAAGCCGGTGCCATGGTCCGTCAAACCATCATGATTTTCGGATAGAGCGTAGCCACTCGAGGTTGAACACCGAAAAATTGGCGGGCACCTAAGGAGGGGGGAGTCTCCCGATGCCCGCCGTTCGCCCATCACCTGGCGGTGACCGTCGTGGAACGGAGCCGGGTTGCTGGAAGAATGATCTTTTTTTCGCCCTTTGCTTCGATAAGGCCGCCATCAGGATGCAGGTATTGATTAGTCACTATCACCAAATCAGCTGCTACTAGAGTTACTACTGTATTGACTAATGCGGGCCGGAACGCTGATTAGGCATTCCCGCTGTTTTTTGGACTATCGCGAGCTATCTTGGCGAAGTCGTAATCTACGCCGGCGAGAAACCCACGTCCACCAGATCGCCGTGCGATTTGGTCGCGCAGATAACGAATCGTGACGAACGTAATTAATACTCGTTTGCTGCAAATCAAGTCGTCAGAGACCACCGCGACCGACCAGCAACCTATATCCGTCGTAACCGCCACCGCCGCCGAACAGCAGAATTAGTACGATGATCAATAGCAACAGGATATTCCCACTTTCTTATTCGATAGATTCAGTACGGTGACGCGTATGTCGTCGTAGTACGCTTCTGCACGGTTCCGTCATTTGCGTCGGTCGTTACCGCGGTCGTGTTCTGATCCGCGGTCGAATACGCCTCCTGGCATGTACGTATAAAGTACCGGCCGAAGAATACTAACTCGGATTACACACCTGAACGTGCTGTGCGGCACGAACCAGGGCGAATGCATATAGAAGTCTCGCCGCTGTCTAGAGGAGACTAACAGCAGTCCTGAATTCTAACCGCACGAAATTTCAAACGCGTCAGCAATTGTAACTGACAAGGAGTGCATCATGATCACTTTCACCCATCGGACCGTACGCGCAGTAGGCGCGGCGGCAACTTTGCTTGGCGCCGTCGTTCTCGCCAGCCCCGTTTTTGCGGCCTCGAGCGAGGCGCAGTCGCCCGCACAGCAGGCGATGGCAGCCCCATCGGATTCTTCCGCGATGGCGCCGGTCGAGGCGCGCATCAGGAGTCTCCATAAGCAGCTCCACATCACCGAGGCTCAGAAGCCGCAATGGGATGCCTTGGCCTTGGTGATGCGCGATAACGCGCAGGCGATGGTGGACCTGCAGAAGCAGCGGGCCGCAGACTCGCAGTCGATGAGCGCGGTCGAAGTTATCAAGTCCTACGAGTCGGTCATCGAGGCGCATGAAGATGGAATGAAGAAATTCGTTCCGCCCTTCGAGGCGCTCTATAACACGATGTCGGAGGCGCAAAAGAAGAGCGCCGACTCGTTGTTCCGCAACCGTGAAAAGGTTTCGGCCGCAAAACAGACCGCAGCCAACAAGTGAACCGGGAGTCAGTCCCCGGACGGAGTCTCATTATGCAAGTATCGCTCAAACCGAGAATGGAATTGCGCTCTAATCTAGGCCGGATCGCGGCGGCGGTCGGGTTTGCTCTCCTGATTAGCAGCTTTACGGTAGGGCCGGTTCGCGCCGACGGCGACGATCACCGCGGCAACGATCGCGGCCACGCTAGCGATCAGCATCGCGACAATGACAACCGCGGCTACCGCGGCGGCAACAATTACGCGTACCAGCAGCAGCCGGACTACTACTACGCACCTCAGCCGAACTACTACGCAGCGCCGGACCCGTACTATTACGGGAATGAGCCGGGCTACGATGCGCCGCCCCAGGGCGTCTCGCTCTTCTTCGGTCTGTAATAGCGCCATCCCCAAGCCGGTAGTGTCCTGGTTTCGAAATCAGGGCACTACCGCGCGTCTCAAAAAGAATTTGCTTACTTCCGAGCTCGAGGCTTGCCGCCTGAATGATCGAGCAGCTTTGACATTTCTTCCATAAGCTGTTCAGTCCTATAAGGCTTGCGCAGGAAGGTAGTGTAGCCGTCACAACGTTCTCTGATCGTTTTTTCGGGCAATGCGCTGGCGAGAATTATTGGAATTTTCCGCAGCCGCTTGTCCGCCCGAATCGCCTTGATGACGCCGTTGCCGTCGAGTATCGGCATCATGAAATCCACGATCGCAAGATCGGGCCTGTTTTCTTTGAGGAGAGCGACCGCCTCCTGTCCGTTGAGCGCGGACACGACGTTGAAGCCGGCATCGCTGAGAATGAATTCAAGGACCTCGAGCACCCCGAATTCATCATCGACGATTAGAATGGTTTTGCCAGCCGGACCGGCCTTTTTGCTCTTCTCCATCCGCAGCAGCTCATCTCTTATTCTTGAGTCAGCTCGGCTCCGGGTTTCTTTGAAGCGCTCAGCAGAATCAATTTGGCGCTCGCAGAGTTTTCGGCGAGTTCAAGTCCGTTGTCCGCGAAATGGAGTTGTCGCAGATCGGAATCGAACGCGCTGTCGCGTACTTTGAGGATCGAGAGCAACCGGTACAAGCTGGCGCCCGCTTCGATAAAGCGCAGCAGGATATGATTATCAGTTACGTCGGACAAACCTTGCAGCGGCAAGGTCATCGTCGGCCCCACGATTTCCATGACTTCCGCGGTGCAGATCGAAGTCACTCCCTGCGCGCGCAGTTCGTGAACCAGGGCTGAGAAGAAAGGCTCGATTGGCCTCGAGCGGAGCGCTTTTTTGAAACCCCCGAGGCCGTCGATCAGCAGCCGCTTCACCTTTCTCTTTTTGATATCGCGCAGCATCCGATCGGCGAGTTCGTCCAGGAATTGGTCGGTCGGCGCCTGCCACAGAATTTGAACGTGACCGGCGTCGAGTTGCTTCAACAGTGGTGGACAAACCGCACCTGCCTTGGTGCGTATCCGCTCCGGCGTTTCGTAAAATCCGAACAGCAGCCCGGGTTCCTCGGCGCTCGACTGCCCGAGAAATTGGAGGCCCAACATGGTTTTGCCGGTCCCCGACGGTCCAATCACCATCGTTGACGATCGTACGGGCAATCCGCCGCCCAGCATCGTATCGAGGCGAGAATTTCCGGACACGATTCTCATCAGATCTCCGTTGGAGTCCGAATCCCGTCTAATCAGCGTCTCCATCCGCGGATAGATCGTGACTCCGTTTTCGGTGATGTCATAAGAATGGACTCCCTGAAGATAATCGCTGCCGCGAAATTTCCGGACGCAAAGCTCACGCGCCGATCGCCACTCGTGGACCGTGGTACTGAGGTTGATAATCCCATCAACCATGGTCTCTTCGGACGACGGCTTCTGCTCGCTGGGATTAGTCAGCAGGAAGACCGTGCAATCTGCGGCGTCCGCCTGGGTTTGTAATTGCTGCACGAACAGCTTGAGGTCCTCGCGCGACTTCGCGTGATCGGAGGCCGACGCAAAGCCATCGACCACCAGGATGGTCGCTTTGCGCGCGGCTACTTCGCGGCGCAGTAGATGAAGCAAACCTGACAGCCCGTCTTTCTTCAACGCGTTGAAACCACTGACGTAAAAGATGCCGTTGCCGACCACTCCTTCGTCATAGAATTTCAGGTCTCTGATATTGAGCAACATGCGACCGACCGTTTCGGCGATCAGCGTCATGTACAGAACCTTGCTTCCTGCTTCAGCTTGATTGAAGCAAATTTGATTCCCAAGAATCGTCTTACCCACTCCGGGCGGTCCCTCGACGATATACAGTCCGCCTCCGAAGAAGCCGCCGCGTAAAATATCGTCAAGGCCTTCAATCCCGGAAGGCACCCGCCTCAATAGCCGAACTTCGCTACTCATTGATTTTCCCCAGCTTTGATCGGTATGGAGACCGTAAACAGGGAGCCCGCGCCCGGTTCTCCGAATACTGTTATCGCGCCGCCCATTAACTCTACGTAATTACGTGAGAGCCACAGACCAACTCCGAAGCCGGATTGAACCTGGCGTCCCACCGCTCGTTCGAA
>PMOH01000188.1 GCA_003161515.1 Deltaproteobacteria bacterium | reverse complement strand
TTCGGCAACGGCGCGATTGACGCATGGGGTGTCGACGCGCTCGACGACGCCGGCTACGACGGGGTCAAGGACCGGCTGTTCTCGCGCATCTCGCAACTCTCCACGATAGGCTTCATGGGCTCGGCGATGATCGGCGCATACGTCGCCGACGTCAACATCGCATGGCCATGGCTGCTGGGCGCATCCGGCTACGTCGTCGCGGGCACCGTCGGCGCATTCCTGATGCACGACGAGCGTCCGCGTACGACGACCGTGAGAATCGCGGCGATCCCACGACAAATCGCGGAGAAGGTCGGCGGCGGCATCCGAGCCGGACTCGGCGCGAACACTGTCCTCATGCTGAGTATCGCGAATGCGATCACGGTGGCCGCGTGGGCGCCGTACTGGGTCTCGTGGCCGGTGATGTTCAACGAGAGCCTGGCGGTCGGCGTGTGGATCATCGGATGGATCTATTGTGGCTTGTCCGCTGCGCGGCTGGTCGGGGCGGAAATAAGTGCGCGTCTTCAGGGCGACGAAAATCAGCGCGCGGCGCGAGTCAGCATGCTTTTAATCGCGGCGAGCGCGATGCTATTCCTGGCGGGACTCTTCGGCGGGCGTCCCGCGGTCTCGCTCGCGATGCTGTTCATCATGAACCTGTTCACGGGCGCGATGATGCCGCTGGTACAGAGCTGGTTCAACGAGCAGCTCGAGTCGGGCAATCGCGCGACGCTGCTGTCGTTCAACTCGACCTTCCAGACGATGGGCGGCGCAGTCGGCCTGCTGGTGGCAGGACGAATCGCGGATACGGCTGGCATCCCGTTCGAATGGCAAATCGCGGGCCTGATCTCAGTCTGTGCGGTGCCGGTGTATTGGGCGACGAGGCGTCGAGAGAGCGCGCAGGTGGCGCTGGCAGGATCGGCGAAGTGATTAACTGGGTGCAGGGGTCACCCCTGCCGAAGGAAGTGTGAAACCCACCGCGGGTTTCACGTTAGATACGTTCCTTTTGCTCCATCCCTACTAGCGGCGTCGGCGGGCGTCCGTTAAAACTTATAGTTCGATGGATTTCCCACGAATCAAGCGGCTGCCACCCTACGTCTTCAACGCGATTGGAGAACTGTGCCTGCAGGCGCGCCGCACCGGCGAGGACATTATCGACTTCGGGATGGGAAATCCTGACGAGCCGACGCCGCCGCATATCGTGGCGAAGCTGGTCGAAGCGGCTACCAAGAACGCGAATCATCGCTACTCGGTCTCGCGCGGCGTGTACAAGCTGCGGCTGGCGATTTGCGATTGGTACAAGCGGCGCTACGGGGTCGAGCTCGATCCCGATTCGGAAGCGATCGTCACGATTGGATCGAAGGAGGGCATCGCGCACCTGGCGCTGGCGATTCTCGATCAGGGCGACGTGGTGCTCGCGCCGACGCCGACCTATCCAATTCATCAGTACGGATGCATCATTGCCGGCGCGCAGGTGCAGGGCGTGCCGATTCGGCGCGGCGAGGAATTTTTCGACGAGTTGATGGCGACCGTCAATCGATGCTGGCCGCGGCCCAAGTTCCTCATCATGAACTTCCCGCATAACCCGACCACCGCGACGGTGGATTTGCATTTCATGCAGCGGGTGGTCGAATTCGCGCGCGAAAACGACATCATGGTCGCGCAGGATTTCGCGTACGCGGACCTGTGCTTCGACGGATACAAGGCGCCGTCGATGATGCAGGTTCCCGGCGCGAAAGATATCGGGGTCGAGTTCTTCACGCTGTCGAAGAGCTACAACATGCCGGGTTGGCGGGTGGGTTTTGCGGTCGGCAATCGCGAGATGATCGCGGCGCTGGGACGGCTGAAATCGTACTTCGACTATGGGATGTTCGCGCCGGTGCAGGTTGCAGCGATCGCGGCGCTCAACGGGCCGCAGGAATGCGTCGCCGAGATCAACGCGACGTACAAGCGACGCCGCGACGTACTGGTCGACGGGCTTAATCGCGCGGGCTGGCCGGTCGAGAAGCCCAAGGCCACGATGTTCGTGTGGGCGCCGATTCCGGAGCCGTTCCGTGCGATGGGATCGCTCGAGTTCGCCAAGTTCCTGCTCGCCGAGGCCAAGGTCGCGGTCTCGCCAGGAGTCGGCTTCGGCCAGGACGGCGACGGCTTTGTGCGTTTCGCGCTGATCGAGAACGAGCATCGCACACGCCAGGCTCTTCGCGGGATTCGTCACGCGCTGCGCGCCGGTCACCCAGAAATTCCGGTGCGCGCAGCCAGCGGCTCCTGAGCACAATCGCAAAGCATCGGGGAACGGTTAAAAAATTGAAACCGGTACGGATTGCCCTGCTCGGATGCGGAACCGTCGGCGGCGGCGTGGTGAAGTTGCTGCTGCGCAATCCCGACAAATACAAACGCATCCTCGGCGCGCCGCTCGAGCTCGCGGGCGTCGCCGATCGAAGCCTCAAACCCACCGACGTTCCCGACTTGCCCGCGAAGCTGATCACTCGCGACGCTGCGGCGCTGGTCACGCGTCCCGATATCGATATCGTAGTCGAGCTATTTGGCGGTCATCAGCCGGCGCGCGAACTGATCATGAAGGCGCTCGGCGCTGGCAAGGACGTCGTCACCGGCAACAAGGCTTTGCTCGCCGAGCATGGCGGCCAGATTTTTCGCGAGGCTGGCCAGCACGGCCTCGCAGTCGGCTTCGAGGCGAGCGTCGGCGGTGGCGTGCCGATCATCCGCACGCTGCGCGAAGCGCTGGCGGGCGATCGACAGCGCGCCGTCTACGGAATCGTCAACGGCACCTGCAATTCCATTCTCACCACGATGACCGAAAACGGCGTCGATTTCGCGACCGCACTTAAAGACGCGCAGGCCAAGGGCCTGGCCGAGGCGAATCCTGCTGTCGATGTCGAAGGACACGACTCGGCGCACAAACTTTGCCTGCTGGTGACGCTGGCGTTCGGCGTGCTGGTTAAGCCGGCGCAGATCTACACGGAAGGGATCACGCAAATTACGCAGGCCGATATCGAGTATGCGCGCGAGCTTGGCTATGCGATCAAACTGCTCGCGATTGGCAAGGACGACGACGGCGGAATCGAAGCGCGGGTGCATCCCACGATGATTCCGCGACGCCATCTGCTGGCGGGCGTCGGCGGCGCGTTCAACGCGATCTATATCCATGGCGACGCGCTTGGCGCGACAATGTATTCGGGACTCGGCGCGGGCGAGATGCCGTCGGCGACGGCGGTGATGGCCGACGTGCTCGAAATCGCACGCCATCGATTGGCCGAAGGCTCGGCGCGAACGCATGCGTTTGGATTTCCGATTCACCTGATGAAAGGCGCCAGTGTCAAGCCGATGGACGACGTGGTATGCGAGTATTACCTGCGGTTCACGGCGCGGGATAAACCCGGGGTGCTCGGCGCGATTGCGTCGGTACTCGGCAAGCACGGGCTGTCGATCGCGTCGGTGATTCAGAAGGATCGTGGCTCTGCACGCGAGGTGCCGGTGATTATGCGGACGCATGACGCACCCGAGCGCAGCCTGAAACGCGCGCTGGCGGAGATTCGAAAGAAGAAACTCGTGCAATCGGCCCCCGCATTTATTCGAATCGAGGAGAATCTTTAGGCGATGGCGTCGGACTCGAAGCGCGGATCGAAAAATCAGCGGCTGTTTCACTGGCCCGGGCTGATCGAACATTATCGGCGCTTCCTGCCGGTCACGGATTCGATGCCGGTCGTCACCCTGAACGAGGGCAACACGCCGCTAATCGAAGCCCACGCGATCGCGGAACGGCTCGGGCTGAATATCAAGGTTTACTTTAAGTTCGAGGGCGCCAATCCGACCGGCTCGTTCAAGGATCGCGGCATGAC
>PMOH01000297.1 GCA_003161515.1 Deltaproteobacteria bacterium | reverse complement strand
ACCGTCAGCCGCAATCTCGACAAATTAGGCTACAAAGGAATCGACACCTGCGAAGTCCTCTTCGACGACGTCACCGTCCCCGCAACAAACCTGATCGGCGGCGTCGAAGGCGCAGGCTTCAAACAAGTGATGAGCGCGCTCGAAGTCGGACGCATCAATGTAGCCGCGCGCGCCGTCGGGGTAGGGCAGGCTGCCTTCGAGACCGCAATCCGCTACGCGCAACAACGCACCGCATTCGGCAAACCAATCTGCCAGCATCAAGCAGTCCAACTGCTCCTCGCCGATATGGCCACGCGCGTCGAAGCCGCCCGCCTGCTGGTCGCAAATGCCGCGCGCAAAAAAGACGCCAACGAACGATGCGACGTCGAAGCCGGCATGGCAAAACTCTTCGCCTCGGAAGCCTGCGCGAAAATCTCGCTGGACGCGATGCGCGTGCTAGGGGGCTACGGCTTCATGGCCGACTTCCCAGTCGAAAGATTCTACCGCGACGCCCCCCTGATGATGATCGGCGAAGGCACCAACGAAATCCAAGCCCTGGTAATAGCCCGCGGCCTACTCAGTCGATACTCAACTTGAACACGATTGTTCCCCTTCCCACTATGGGAAGGGGTTAGGGGTTAGGTTGCTGCGCGTCACTCCACCGCCAACTCGTGCAGCGCCCGCGCGCATTCCACCGGACGCGTGAACATCACCTCATGCCCGCTCTTCACGAACTTGAGGGTAGGATTCTTCAACCTGCTCGAAAAATACGGATGCCAGTTCGGCGCGCCCGCGACCGGCGTCTTATCGTCATCGCAAACGATATAGCTGCTGGGAATTCCAGTAGCGAAGTAGGGCGCCATCGCGACCGGCGTAATCATCGGCGCGATCGGTTGCGGACCCAACGCCGACAGCACGTATTCCTTGACCGCCGGCGCCATGTCGTTACTGAGCCCGTCGAGAAACTCCTTCCCCATCATCTCGATCGGAATCGATCGCTCCGGCACCGTATCTGCCGCCGCCGCCAACGGCGACGTCGCCGGATCCACGATCGGCTGCCCATCGAGCGCCACCAGCGCCGTGACCCACACCACCCGCTTTATCCGCGACGGAATTTTCGCCGCGACGCCGGGAATCGTAAGCCCGCCCAGGCTATGCCCCGCGAGCACGACGTCCTTCAGGTCGTTCCGCTCGATAAACTCCGCGACGCTATCGACGTAGCTCTGCAGCGTCACCTTTGCGCGGTCCGTCCGGTTCATCCCATGCCCCGGCAAATCCACGGCGTACGCCCGGTCGCCCAACTTTTCTAATTGGTTGATAACCGCCGCCCAACACCAAGCTCCATGCCAGGCGCCATGCACCAAAACAAATGTCTCCGCCATTGTTTTTCTCCTTGTACTACCTCTCCCCTCGGGAGAGGACGCGACTCCGTCGCAGGTGAGGGCGCTCGCATTCACCACGATGACAACGCCCTCACCCGTGCGCGTCACAAGTGTCGCCGCACGACCTCTCCCGAAGGGCGAGGTAAATTCCCGCCACCACCTCCCAAAAGAACCTCAGAGCAAAATGGCGTCCTCGCCATTTTGCGACTTCCTGATACCGGGTGCAGGGGTCACCCCTGCCGCGGAAGTGTGAAACCCGCGAAGGGTTTCACTTCAAATAAAGTGATTTCCCCTTCCCCTACGACGCGACCGGCGTAACGTTCTGCCCGTCTTTCAGCGTCGCCGCCGGCACCACGATCACCGTCTCGCCGCCGCTGAGTCCCTGCTTGACCTCGACCCCGTCCTGGAACTCGCGCCCGACTGTGATCGGCACCTGATGCGCCGTATCGCCACGCACCACCCACACCGAATTCGCGCTGCCATCAGTCACGATCGCCTTCTTCGGCACCAACACCATCGGCGCCGCCGCGGTCTGCGTGACGATCGACTGGAACGTAACCTTCGCGCTCATTTCCGGCTTGATAATTTTCAAATCCGGCTGCAGGACTTTCACCTCGACCTTGACCGTCCCTTTCTGCCGGTCGGCCTCCGGATAAATCTTCACCACCTGCGCCGGGAACGGATTGTCGGGATACGCGTCCGGGATCACCGTCGCCGGCGTCCCCATCTTGACCTTCGCGATATCGCTTTCGTTGATATCGACTTCGCAGCGCAGGTCGCTCAGGTCCGCCAGTTGAGCGATATCGGTAGCGCCGCCGCCCGCCTGGATTTCGCCGCCGTAGTTTATCGTGTCGCCGAGTTCTCGATACTTCTGCAGCACCACGCCGTTGATTGGCGACTCGATCACGGTCTGGCTCACGTTGAACTTCGCGAAATCGATCGCCGCGTTCGACTTGCTGAGATCCGCCTCCGCCACCGACAGCTGATTCTCCGCATCGTCGAGCGAGTCCTTCGATTGCACGCCCTGCCGGTACAGCTCCCGCAGCCGCTCGGCGCGCGCCTTTTTCAGCTTGACGTTAGCCACCGACAGATCGCGATCCGCATACGCCTGCCTGAGCTGCGCCTGGTAATCGCGATCGTCGATCCGCGCCAGCAGGTCGCCAACCTTCACCCGCTGCCCTTCCTCGATCGGCTCGGCGACGATTTGCCCGAGAATCTTGGTGCCGATCACGATGTACTTATGCCGCGTGATTATGTATCCGCTGCCGGTCAGCACCGTCCCCGCTTGTCCCGCCTGTTTGACGCTGACGATTGCGGTCTGCACTTCCGGCGGCCGCCCGAGCGTCTTCTGATAGACGACGTACCCCGCAATCCCAACTACCGCGAGAATCGCAAGCGTAATCGCAACCGGAATCAACCGGCTCGGGCGCTTCGGCTGCGCCGCGCGCGCAATCCTCAGCGACTCGAGCTCGCGAATATTCGGTCCCTTGGGCGCTTCGGTCGACAAGGTCAAACGCTCCTCAATGCATCCACTACCGGCATTTTCATCGCCTGCCGCGCAGGAAGCCAGCCTCCGACCATACCCATCACCGCGGCAAAAATCAGCGCCTCGATCACGATCGCGAAGGTCACGCGGAAGCTGAATGCCAGCGTCGAGAACGTGACGAAATTGCCAAAGGTCGTCGTGAGCCCGTTAATCGGCATCGCGAGAAGGATTCCGACCGCGCCCGCCGCGACCGCCAGCACCAGCGATTCGAGCAGGAACGACGTCATCACCGCGATCGGCGCGAACCCGAGCGCGCGTAGCGTCCCAATCTCAGTGGTCCGCGACGAGACCGCCGCGTACATCGTATTCATCGCGCCGAAAATCGCGCCTACCGCCATGATCACCGCGACGATCATCCCAAGCACCCGCATCTGATTCGCGACCACCGCCTGGTCCTTGTAGTAGTCCGCCTCGGTCTCCGCCTGCAGGTTGATTCGAGGATCGTCGGCCAGCCGATGGATCAGCGCGTCGGCGTCCGCGCCGGGCGCGAGCTTCAATCGCACATCGGCGTAGTACGCGCCGCGCTGCGCATCGTCCTGCACATTATGAATATCGCCCCACACCTCCGACTCGAACGATCCGCCGTCGGCCGCCATTATCCCGACCACCTTCCAATTGCCGCGCCCGAAGCGCAGCGTCGACCCGATCTCCATATTCGCGTAATGACCCTGCAAGCCCTTCCCGACCACCACCTCATTGACCGAAGGATTGAACATCCGCCCTTCGACAATCTTGACCTTAGGATGCACCTTCAGCGCGATCGGCAGCACTCCGCGAACAACTATATTGTCACGCCCGCCGCCCACGCGTTCCATAAGTGCTTGCACCGGCAATTCTGGTGAAGCGTCAACCGTCCCATCAGGCTCACGCCGAATCTGCGGCAAGAACTTCATAGCATCGAACTGATCAAGCTGAATCGCCGAGTAAGTCTCAGTAGTAGCTCCTTTGCGCAAAACGATAACATTATCCGGATCCCCAGTATCGGAAATAGCGGAGTTAAGCCCCGCGACTAACGCCATAACAATCACAAAAACGCACACAACAAGCGCAATCCCACCCCCAGTCATAGCAGTAGAAACCCGCCTAACCAGCAACGACCGAACATTATATTTAAGTGGTATCGCCATCCAAGTAAGCTGTCTTCCTTCCTTCAGCTCTTCCCCTCTCCCCGTAAGGGAGAGGATCGAAGGTGAGGGTCCTTATTCGCGCGCGTCCCGCGCGCGCCTAAAATTCCGCATTCTCGACCTAACAAGCGCTTCACGCCTGGCCTTCGTCGAGATTCTTCGCTACAGCAGCTTTCGCTCAGAATGACAAGTTAGGTCACTCAGTTTTTGTGTCATCCTGACGACCTGAGCAACGCGAGGGGAGGAACGGACCTCGGACAGCTTCGCGCACGCGAAGCCG
>PMOH01000162.1 GCA_003161515.1 Deltaproteobacteria bacterium | reverse complement strand
GGACCTCGGACAGCTTCGCGCCACACGCGAAGCCGGTTCCGGTATCTGAGTTCGCGCGCTGCGCGCGCTCCTTTAGGGAGTCGTAGATGAAGAAGATCCGCTTTCTGTGGAAGTCGAGCTGAACGACGTGCCGCGACGCAAGAAGTTTCTTGCGTAAGGATCTGGGCGTCGAGCTCGACGAGCGCGACTACGCGAAAGCTCCGCTGACGATTGCGGAGCTGAAAGACCTATTCGCAGGCCGGGACCCGCGCGATTTTCTAAACGCGCGCAGCCCGGCCTTCAAGGCGATGGGCCTCACGGGCAAATCGCTGACGTCTGCGCAGGCGCTCGCGCTGATGGCGAAGGAGCCGAATCTTATCAAGCGGCCGATTGTCGTCACGGGCAAGGAAATGATTGCAGGGTTCGACCGCGATCGGATGCGCACGGCGCTGAAGTAGCGCACTCGAGAATGCGAAGTGTGAAACCCCTCCGTGGGTTTCACACTTCCTTGGGCAGGGGTAACCCCTGCACCTTAGTGTTAAGAAGTTCACGGTCCTGATTCGACAGACATGCGCGTGCAATACCTTGGGCGCGATGCTATTTCACTGAAATAGGCGAGGTGCTTCATCATGGCTTTTTCTGAGGATCTTTTTTTCGCTCCGGCGCACAAACTTGCTGCGATGCTGCGGAAGCGCGACATGTCTTCGGTTGAAATGGTTGACGCGTTTATCGAACGGATCGAGTCGGTGAATCACGGCCTTAATGCGGTCGTCACCCTGGTCGAGGATCGCGCGGCGCGCGAGGCCGAGGAGAGCGATCGGCGGCTGTCAGGCAAGGGTGAGATTCGGCCGCTCGAGGGGCTGCCGATCACTGTCAAGGATTCGATTATCACCGAGGGCGTGCGATCGACCTGGGGCATGAAGATGTTTGAGCATCACGTCGCCAAGCAGGATGCGCCGACGGTCGCGCGGCTGCGCGCCGCGGGCGCGATCGTTATCGGGAAGACCAATACGCCCGAGATGACGATGGACTACGACTGCGACAATCCGGTTTTCGGGCAGACCAACAATCCGTGGAATCGAGAGCGCGTGCCCGGTGGATCCAGTGGCGGAGAGGCGGCGGCGCTCGCAGCGGGAATGTCGCCGCTGGGCATGGGTTCCGATTATCGCGGATCGATCCGTGTGCCGGCGCATTTCTGCGGTATCACCGGGCTCAAGCCGACCTGGGGCACGATTCCCGGCAGCGGGCATATGGCGCCAAGCATCGCGGCGCCGCCGCCGATCGCGCACATGGCGACAATCGGTCCGATGGCGCGCTACGTGGACGATCTCACGCTCGCCTACAACGTCGTGAAGGGACAGCATCCGAGTTCGCCGTACACGGTGCCGACGCCAACTGCTCATCCTGAAAAAGTCGATCTGAAAAAAATTCGATGCGCGATCTTCACTGACGCGTGCGAAGTTCCGGTCACGGCCGACATCCGCGCCGCGATTGAGCGCGCGGGGCGCGAGCTGCAGAAGATGGGGATCGTGGTCGAAGCCGTGAAGCCGCCGATCGACGACGGCGAGCGTCTGTGGTGGGAGTACAGCGGCGCGGACGGCAACCAGAATGTGGTCGAGGCGCTTGGTGAGGGCTTGAAACTTTCGCGCGAGCGGCTGCGAAGTTTCATGGTTGCGGGCGAGGGAAAGTCGGCGGCCGAGTTTTTCAAGATCGCGATGCTACGCGACGCGTGGCGCGTGCAACTCGCGGAGTTCATGGAGCAATACCCGATCATCCTCGGGCCGACGTTCTGCGTGACCGCGTTTAAGCATGGCGCAACCGAAGTCGATATCGACGGGAAAAAATATCCGCACTTTCTCGCGGGATGGCCAGTGGCATGGGGCAACTGCGCGGGTCTGCCGGGCGTAGTCGTGCCGTGCGGAAAAGATCGCGAGGGGCTGCCGATCGGCTTGCAAATAAACGGTCGCGCATTCGGCGAGGAGACGGTGCTCGCAGTCGCGAAGGCGGCGGAGACCGCGATGGGCGGGTATCAACGGCCGCCGATGTGAAATGAAGATGTGAGGTTCACCCTCTTCTGATTCCCTCGCCCGTTCGTCGGGAGAGGGTTAGGGTGAGGGACATTTTGCGGAGCGGTTGTCTGGTGCGCCGCAATTCCGGAATCTTCGGCAAATTTGGTCCCTCACCCGCCGCACGAGGACGCGCGTCGGCCTCTCCCCTCGTGGGGCGAGGCAATTCACTACACGGCGAAGCCGGTGGGGCGGCCTAAGAGTGTTGCGCCGGACGTTGTTAGCCAGGACTCTGCGACCGCGGCGTGCTGGGTGAGGGTTTGGATGTCGCGCATGCATCGTTGGAGCGGGGAAGTGTCGTATGGCGAGGTGCCGCCGCCTGCTTTGTAGCACGAATCGACGACACTGGCGCAGGTGTGGACGGCCCAGGTGTTCGCGGCCATCACCGGGGCGCGGCCGTCGATTGAAATTGGATTTCCGGCGACGGCGGAGTTCCATACCACGTCCGCCTGGTTGCGCAGGAGGTTGCGAGCGGCGCGCAGGCTCGCGTCCGCGTGTCCTAGTCGATATTGAAAGAGCGGACTCTCGGCGAGCGACGCGCTCGCGTAGAGGCGGCGCTTGTTGGTGTTGGCTAGTGCGACGATCTCGTTAAGCGCGCGCTGTGCGATCCCGATCGCGACTGTGCCGATGTGGAGCCCGGCGTACAGGAGTGGCTCCGCCATCGACGGACCCGGGATGGATGGACTTCCGAGGAAAATGTCGAACGAGTCGTCCGCGGGGACGACTAAATTTTCGACTGCGATGTCGTGGCTGCCGGTGCCGCGGAGTCCGTTCACCGACCAGGTGTCGATGATTTGCGCTTTTGCCGGCGCGAACATCATCGCGCGCGTTTCGGGCGAGCCTGGTATCAGGCCGGGCCGTGGGATTCCTTTTTCCGTCACCACGCAGTTGCCGAAAAGAAATTGGCTATGCTGGCATCCGCTGGCAAAAGCCCATCGCCCGCTGACGCGATAGCCGCCGTCTATCACTTCCGCTTGTCCGCGAGGCGCGAATGCGCCTGCGATTATCACGTCGGGAGTATTGGCATAGAAGCCGTCGAAGCGCTTGCGGGACAGCAGCGCCAGCAGCATCGGCGTTTCGCTCCCGATCATCACGACCCATCCCGCGGAACCGTCGGCGGTGGCGATCGCTTCGATGATTTCCATGCTCGTCGGGAAATCGACGTCGAGGCCGCCGTGACT
>PMOH01000232.1 GCA_003161515.1 Deltaproteobacteria bacterium | reverse complement strand
CGATCTGAGACTTATCGGGAGGCAACGTCGCATGCCAAATTTTCGAATACTGTCCTGCGATGGCGGTGGTATCCGCGGCGTACTGAGCGCGGTTCTGCTGAATCGGCTCTCAGGCGCGTATCCTGCGCTGCTGCAGAACCGGGCTGACACGATCACCCTGTTCGCCGGCACCTCGACCGGTGGAATCCTGGCGCTAGGTCTCGCCGCCGGCCTCACCCCCGCGCAGATCCGCGACCTCTACGTGGTTAACGGCAAGCTGATCTTCGATTCCTCGTGGGCGCGCGACGTGGTCGAGATAGGCGGTATCAGCGGTTCGAAATACGACAACGTGAATCTCAAGCAGATTTTGCAGGAAACCTTCGGCGCCCTGAGACTCAAGGACCTGCACTCCCGCGTTCTGATCGCATCGTTCAGCCTGGACAACCAGTCGCCCGATCCTTCTGCCCGCACCTGGAACCCGAAATTTTTTCACAATTTTCTTGGAGCCGACAGCGACGGCGATTTTCTGGCGGTTGACGTCGCCATGTCCACCAGCGCGGCGCCTACCTACTTCCCGTCGTACGGCGTACTTATCGACGGCGGTGTGATTGCCAACAATCCAAGCATGGCCGCGATTGCGCAGGCGCTCGACGGGCGCAATCAAGCCAGTGAACGCGCGACCACCCTGAACGACATCAAGCTGCTATCAGTAGGCACGGGCGCCTCGCTGCAATACATCGCGGGCAAGGACCACGATTGGGGCGATGCGCAATGGATCAAGCCAATCCTCAACGTGATGATGGATGGCAGCGTCGGGGTGGCCGATTTCGAATGCCAGCAACTCCTTGGCAATCAATACTGTCGCGTCGAGCCCGTATTCCCGGCCGGCAAGTCCTTTCCGATGGACGACGTCAGCAAGATAGTGGACCTGATGGACCTCGCGAATTCGTTCGACCTCACCAGCACCATCGCATGGCTGAACGCCTCGGGATGGTGACGCGCCACCGAACTTTTCAGCCTCTTACTCTCGGTGGTATTTGAGAGTCATCGCCCCGACTCCGGCTGCAACGTTGAGTCCGTTCTGACCTTCGACCGATACCGGCTGGAGCGCGATCGACTGATCAAAGCCACCGATCAGCACGTTCGCGCCCGCACCCACACCAAGCGTGAGGCTTGCGGAAGCACCGGCGTAATGACCCTCCAGTGCGCCGGGCTTGAGATCTTTGGTCGGCGCGGCGACCGCCCATAGGATAACCGCTGATTTGAGGTAACCGATATCAGCGCCGAACTTCGAGATGCTTCCGCTGTAGTGTTCGACTCTCCCGCCATTGCTCGAGTAGGAGCATCGGATTTCGCGCGACGATCCGAAGATGAAGCCCCATCCCGACGCTTCATGGCAAGTGAGATACCCGGTCTTGACCGTGTATTTGTTAGCCTGCGCGTTCGCCGCGGATGACCAACAACTCAAGGAAAGAATAGCGGTTGCGAAAAGTGCGATACGAAGTGCTGGTTTCATCTGTTTCTCCTGAACCCGATGTGTAGCTTTCAGACTAGTGAAAACCAACCATCAGGTCCACGGAAGTGCAGCGCCTAAGTGTGCGCCGGTTACCTCAAATCGCGGCCAGTGTAGCCCAGGATCGAGCGCGCGATTATCAGGCGCTGGATCTCGCCCGCGCCTTCGTAGATGTCGAAGATGCGGCCGTCGCGGAAGCATCGATCCAGCGGATGGTCTTCCGACAGCGCTTCCGGGCCGAGCAAGTCGATGCATCCTTGCGTGATTCTTCGCGCGGCCTTGCCACCCGCGGCTTTCGCGATCGACGCTTCCACTTTCGGTGGCACGTCCTGCTGCTCGAGCCACTTGGAGCGCAGCACCGTCAGCAGCGCGGCCTCGTAAATGGCTTCCAGCCGGATGAAACGATCGACGATTGCCGATCGGCTTCGCATCCCGCCGCGGTAACCGATTTCGATTCCGCGCTCGCCCAGCTTTTCGCGCGTGAAATCCAGCGCCGCGCGCGCGACTCCAAGCGCCATCGCGCCGACCATCGGCCGCGAGTCGTTGAACACCGACATCGTGGATTTGAAATCGCCCTTGATGTGGTTGAATTCCGGAATGCGGCAATTCTCGAACAGCAGGTTACAAGTGTCGTGCGATCGAATGCCGAGCTTCTTGAGCTGCGGCCCGACCGTAAATCCCGGCGTGCCTTTTTCAACCAGGAAGGTGGTCATGCCGCGGCTGCCGTCCGGCGCGATGAAGCGCGACAGCACCATCGCAGCGTCACCCGACTGCGCCTGCGAGATGAAAATCTTCTCGCCGTTGAGAATCCATTCCCCGGTCTCGCGATCGAACGTCGCTGTGGTCCGGATGCTCGCCGGATCCGAGCCGGCGCCCGGCTCGGTAATCGCGATCGCTATCGTGTGGTTCTTCCACTTCTCGAATTGTTCCGGCGTCGCGACCGTTTTGAGCACCGTGTTGCCGAGCCCCCATTTGCTGCGATGCAGCGAAATCCCGCCCCAATAAATCTCGAGCATCACCAGCGAGTGAAGGATTCGCGATCCGCTGCTGCCGCTGAGTCCTTCTTCGGCCAGCGTGACCGGGTTGGGCAAATCTTTCGCTTCAGGAAATTCTGCCGGCTCGAGTTCGTCCTCATGCTTGTCGTAGTAGCGCGCATAGCGGCGGCCAATGATCGCCTGCTCGTGCGCGCTGCTCAGAACGTTCTCGTCAGTCGAAGTGAGTTGAAAATCTATCATTGCTTTGTCCTCGTGATGGTCTTCGAAAACTAAACTCCGACCGCGCCTTCCAGCACCGACACCGTGCGCGTGTCGCGATACCACATCTCGACCGGGTTATCGCGCAGGTAGCCATGCCCGCCGAGCATCTGGACGCCCTCATCGGCAATCCACATCGCATTCTCTGTGCAGTAGGTGTACGCAAGCTGCGCCTGACGCGTCGCGTCGCCGCCCTGCTCGAGAATCGACGCCGCTTTCCACGTCATCCAGCGCATCGCATCGGTTTCGATCCGCATATCGGCGAGGCGGAACGCGATCGTCTGCTTCTTCGCGAGCGCATCGCCATGCACCACGCGCTCCTTGGTGTAGGGCATCACGAATTCCATCACGGCCCTGGCGGTCCCAGTCATGATCGCGGACAACGCGGTGCGCGCCGAATCGATGATGCGCTGCACATCGCATCCAGCGCTTTCGCCGAGCCGCGCGCTGGCCGGCAGTTCAACATCTTTAAAACTGACGGTGGCCATCTCGAGCGCGCGCAATCCGATGTTCGGTTTCTTCTCGCCGACGCTCACGCCACGCGCGTTCCGCTCGACGATAAACGCGTCCAACGTATCGCCACATCGTGCGACCACGAGAAAGTGACTGCAACTGCCGGCGAGAGGAATCAGTCCTTTCATCCCCGACAGCAAATAGCCGTCGCGCTTCTTGATTGCGGTGGAGCGAATCGCCGAAACATCGAAGGCGAAGTCGGGTTCCATGATTGCCACGCCCGCGCATCGATACTTGTCGCCTGCAAAAATCGGCAGCAGATTCTTCTTCTGTGCGGACGATCCTTGCGCAGCGATCGCGCCGAGAAATCCGATCGGCGCCGCGGCCGCGATCGCGAACGACGCGTCCGCGACCGCGAGTTCCTCGAGCAGCAGCGCATTCAGCGTAGGCGAGTATCCGTCCGCATCGGATTGAGACTGGATAATTCCAGTCGCCCAGATCTCGTCGAGAATCGACGACGGCATCGCCTCGCGATCGTCAGCGCTGCGCGCGGCCGGCCGAAGTTGCGAACTTGCCAGCTCCTGCACCATCGACTGGGCGAGTTTTTGTTCCTGGGTAAGTTCAAAAGAAATCACGGGCCTTTCCCTCCAATTCGGCGGCTTGACATTCGAGTCCGGTCGGACTACCAATGGTTGAACCAATGGAACACATGAGCGATATGAATGTCAAGCACCCAAAGCCGTTGTGGGTAGCGGCGCCGCGCCGGGCGCAGTTCAGCCGCATCCGCAATCTGCGCGCGTTCGAGGAAATCGCTGATCAGATTCGCAAGGAACTTTCCGATCGGCGGCTGCGAGCGGGCGATCGGTTGCCGCCCGAGCGCGCGCTGGCGGAGCAGTTCGGGGTGTCGCGCAACACGCTGCGCGAGGCGCTGCGGTCGCTCGAGAATGCCGGCTTGCTCCGGCTGCAGAAGGGTGCGACCGGCGGCGCGTTCGTGCGCGAGAGCACCGGCGACGCGATCATTACGGGCTTGCGCGACATGTTCCATCTCGGTGCGATTCAGCCCGAGCATCTGACTGAGGCGCGCGTGATGATCGAGGCGAGCGCGGTGCGCGCCGCGTGCGAGCGCGCGACGCCCGAGGATATCGCGGCGCTCAACGCCAATATCGCGTCGGCGGCGAAAGCTGCGCGCGAGAATGTCGATTTTTACGATCAGGCGGCGATCCATCTCGATTTTCATCGCGTCATCGCGCGCGCGACCAAGAATCCGGTGATGGTGATCGTGATGGAGGCGCTGATCGACGTGATGCAGCACTTCATCCGGGCCATTGGGCAGAAGCGAAATCCGTGGGTGCTGCCGTCGCGCCGGCGTTTCATGAAGCATTTCGAAGCGGGCAATAGCGACGCGGCCGTGAAAGAGATGGAGCAGCATCTCGAGCGGCTGAATCGCCACTACTTGTCGCTGGTCAAAGAAAAGGATCGCGCCGAGGCGGCGGGTGAATAACGATATTCTGAACGGCGTGCGCGTGCTCGACTTCACGACCATCGTGTCGGGGCCGTATTGCACGCGGCTGCTCGCGGATCTTGGCGCCGAGGTTCTTAAGATTGAGCCGCCCGAAGGTGATTTCATTCGGACGCAGCCGCCGATTCGCTCCGGCAAGAGTGCTTACTTCGCGCATCTGAATTGCGGCAAGAAAGGCCTCGCGATCGATTTGCGCAAGCGAGGAGCGGGCGATCTGATTCGCGAGCTTGCGGTGAAGTCGGACGTGGTTGTCGAAAATTCGCGGCCGGGCGTGATGCAACGGCTCGGGCTCGACTACGCGACGCTCGAGCGGCTGAACCCGCGAATCGTGTACTGCTCGATTTCAGGCTTTGGCCAAAGCGGGCCCTGGGCGACGCGCAGCGCGTACGCGCCGATGCTGCACGCGGCCAGCGGTTTCGACCTGGTCAACCTGTCGTACCAGGACGGACTCGAGCGGCCGCTCAACACCGGTATCTATGTGGGCGACGTGCTGGGCGGGACGTACGCGTTCGGCGCGATTCAGTCGGCGCTGCTCGCGCGCGAGCGCAGCGGCCGCGGCGATTGCATCGATCTGGCGATGATGGACGGCATCCTCGGCATGCTCATCTATGAATTCCAGGAGGCGCAGCTTCCGCCGATGAGGAAGACCAATACCTTTCAGCCGACGCGGGCCAAGGACGGATTTGTAATGATCGCGGCGGTCAAGCCGAACAATTATGAGGCGTTGGCGCGCGCGGTTGGACATCCCGAGTGGCTGAGCGATCCACGTTTCGCGACGGCGAAGGGCAGGGCCGCGAATTGGACGTGGTTCATGTCGATGCTGGACGAGTGGGCGTCGTCGCGAACGATGGAAGAGTGTGAGGCTATTTTGACCGAGGGCAGCGTGCCGTGCTCGCGGTATTACACGGTGCGCGAGGCGCTGGCGCATCCGCATCTTGCGGAGCGCGGCAGTTTCGAAGTGATCGACGACGGCGCGGGGCCGCTCAAGGTGCCGAATCCGGCGTTCAAGTTTGGCAACTCGACGGCCAAGGCGCGCGATTACGTGCCCGCGCTCGGCGCCGACAACGCGCGGGTGCTTTCGACTGTCCTGGGGTATTCCGCAGATCGCATCGCCGCGCTATACGAGAAACAGATCCTTCACGACGATCGAGGCCGCGCTTCGGGAGGACATGCAAATGGGTGAGATTCTCGCAGTTGGAATAACTCACTACCCGCCTCTGGCCGGCAGCGACGAAACGATGTCGTGGATTCTGAAGCGGATGCTCCAGAACCCGCATCTGCCGGAAAAATTTCGCACTGCGCAAGGATGGCCGGAAGCGATGCGCGCCGAATGGGGCAACGACGAAGGCACCACCGCCGCGCGGGCGCATCGCGAGCGCCTGGTGCGATCGCTGCGCAAGGCGCGCGCGCAAATCGACGAGTTTCGTCCCGACTTCATCGTGGTGTGGGGCGACGATCAGTACGAAAATTTTCGCGAAGATGTAATTCCGCCTTACTGCATCTACGCGCACGAATCGTTCGAGTTCGCGCCGCCTGCGCACAACGTATGGAATGATGCGCCCGATAAGAAATTTCACGCGGCGGGAAACGTCGCGGCAGCCAAGTATCTCGCGGGCGGTTTGATCGAGGCTGGCTTCGACACCGCGTACTCGTACAAGCCGCTGCATCATCCGCTCGGGCACGCGTTCGCCAATGCGGTGCTGTATCTCGATTACGATCGGAAAGGGTTTCCGTATCCGATCATTCCATTCGCGATAAATTGCTACGGGCGTAGGGTGATCTCGCAGAAGGGCGGGCTGCCGGCGTTCGAAAATCCGCCGTCGGAAGCGCAGCTCGATCCGCCGGCGCCGACGCCGCGGCGACTGTTCGATCTGGGCGCCGCGACCGCGCGCATTTTTGCGAACAGTCCGTGGCGAGTAGCGCTGATGGCGTCGTCGGGATGGTCGCATGCGTTCCTCACGGCGAAAAACAATTTTCTGTATCCGGACACGCCCGCAGACCGGACGCTGTTCGAGGCGCTGCGCGCCGGCAACTTCGATGCGTGGCGGAATTATCCGGCGGCGTCGGTCGAGGCCAGCGGTCAGCAGGAAATCCTCAACTGGATGTGCCTGGCGGGCGTGCTCGCCGAATTGAAACGGAAGCCGGCCGAGACGGAGTTCATCGACACGTGGATTTTTAATTCCTCGAAGTGTTTCATTACGGCGCCGCCGCCGCGCTAAGCAGATGAAGTTGAGTGGAAAAGTGGCGCTGGTCACAGGGACCAGCACGAATATCGGCGGCGGGATCGCCGAGGGTCTCGCGGCTGAGGGCGCCGCGCTCACCTGCGTCGATGCACGCGCGGAGAATGGCGCAGACTGCGCGCGTTACATCAAGAGCACGGGCGGACGCGCGACGGCGGTGACTTGCGACGTCACCGATGAGCGGCAGGTGATGGCCGC
>PMOH01000438.1 GCA_003161515.1 Deltaproteobacteria bacterium | reverse complement strand
GACCAGGCGATGAACGCCGCTCAAAAGGCGTTCCCCAGTTGGAGCAAGGACGTCAACGCGCGGCGCAAAGTCCTCCAGGATTGCGCGGCCGCATTGCAACAGCCGCCCGAAGGTCTCGCGCGGACGCTCACGCAAGAGCAGGGCAAGCCGCTCGACAAAGCTGGACAGGAAATCATGGGCACCTCGATGTGGTGCGCATACACTGCGATGCTCGATCTGCCCTCCGAGGTACTGCAGGACACGCCGCAGGGCAAAATCGAAATCAAACGCAAGCCGCTCGGCGTCGTCGCCGCGATCACGCCGTGGAATTACCCGCTGATGCTCGGGATGTGGAAGATCGCGCCGGCCCTACTCGCAGGCAACACGATCGTGCTGAAGCCTTCGCCGTACACGCCGATCACGACGCTGATGCTCGGCGAGATTCTGCGCGACCTCGTTCCGCCCGGAGTCCTCAACGTGGTTTCCGGCGGCGACGAGCTCGGCGCGTGGATGACTACCCATCCGGTGCCGCGAAAGATTTCATTCACCGGCTCGGTCGAGACCGGCAAGCGCGTCGCTGCGGCGGCCGCGCCCGATTTGAAGCGCGTCACGCTCGAGCTCGGCGGCAACGACGCCGCGATCATCCTGGCTGATGTGGATCCCGCGGCGGTCGCACAGAAGATTTTCTGGGGCGCGTTCGAGAACTCGGGACAAATTTGCAGCGCGATCAAGCGCGTGTACGTTCCGGAGCAGATGTACAACGCGTTGCTCGACAACCTCGGCGAAATCGCCAAGGGCGTCAAGGTTGGCGACGGACTCGAGGCTGGTACCCAACTTGGTCCGATCAACAACAAGATGCAGTTCGAGCGCGTGACCGAGCTGGTCGAGGACGCCAAGAAGCACGGCGCCAAGATCGTCTCGGGCGGCGCGCGCGTCGGCAAGGAAGGCTACTTCTTCGCGCCGACCATCGTCGGGAATATTTCCGATGGCGTGCGGCTGGTCGATGAAGAGCAGTTCGGCCCGGCGCTTCCGATCATTCCTTATAAGGATGTCGACGACGCCGTCCGCCGCGCGAACTCGACGCACTTCGGCCTGAGCGGCTCGGTATGGTCCAACGATTCGGCCCGCGGCACCGAAGTCGCCTCGCAGCTCGAATGCGGTTCGGCGTGGGTCAATCAGCATCTCGCGATCGCGCCGAATCTGCCGTTCGGCGGAGCGAAATGGTCGGGCATCGGCGTGGAGAACGGCCCGTGGGGTCTGATGGGCTTCACGGAAATCCAGGTGGTTAACTCCGTCAAACTTTCGTAGTGGCGAATAACATCGCCCCCGCGGTATCGTCCAATCAGGCGATACGCGGGGGCGAGTTTTTTTGAGATGGGACGCTACGACGACTACAAGCATCGAGTCCTGCAGGTAAGCCAGCGGCTGTCGGCCGACGGTTACTTCGGATCCAAATCGGGCAGCGCGGGCAACGTCTCGATACTGGTTGATGGCGAGAATGCGATCGCCGTCACGCCGACGCGCCTCCAATATGACGTAATGACGGTCGAAGACATTTGCGTAGTGGACTTCGACCTCGCGCCAATCGAGGGCAGTCGCAAACCGTCGATCGAAACTCCGATGCACGTCGCGACCTACCAGGCGCGCGCCGACGTCAGCGCCGTTATCCACACCCATCAGAGCTTCGCGAGCGCACTCAGCATACTGAACGAGCCGATCCCGCCGCTGTTCGACGAAGTCACTCTGGCAATTGGCAACACCATCGACGTCGTGCCGTACGCCCTGTCAGGCACGCGCGAATTGCACGACAACGTCGCACGCAAGCTCGCCAATCGATGCCACTGTTACATACTTCAGAATCACGGCACGCTTTGCATCGGCACCGACCTCGACAAGACCTTCACCTTCGTCGAGCTGCTCGAGAAATCCGCGCACATCTATATGGAGGCGCTCGCGACCGGCAAGCCAGTGACCGTGCTGCCCGAAAAAACCGTCGCGCAACTTCACGCGGCAGTGATCGCGCGACAGGATCGCGAAATCGCGCGCAAGAAGTCGAGTCACTGATGAGCGATATAGTCGTGACGCTCGGCGCGCACGTCCTCGACATCCTCGGCCGCTACGTCACGCACATTCCCGAGGGGCAGGGCAGCGTGCTGCTCGACGAGATTCGGCTCGCGCCGGCCGGCAGCGCGGCGGGTACAGCAGTCGGCCTCGCGAAATTGGGACTCGCGGTCGCGACGGTCGGCGCAGTCGGCGACGACGCTCTTGGCGACGTGCTCATTCGCGCACTGAGCGGCTTCGGCGTCGATACCACTCACGTCGTTCGCAAACCCGGAGTTCAAACCTCGGCGAGCATTCTCCCAATTCGTCCAAACGGAGACCGGCCGGCGCTTCATGCGATCGGAGCCAACGCAGTCTATTCGATCGACGACGTACCGTGGCAGTTGATCGAGAGCGCGGCGCATCTGCATCTCGGCGGCAACGATTCGATGCGCGGACTCGGGCGCGATGGTGCGCCGCAGATCTTGCGGCGCGCGCGCGACGGCGGCGCGACCACCAGCATGGATATCCTCAGTGAAGGCTCGCCGAAACTCCTCGCGATCCTGAAACCGTGCCTGCCGTTCGTCGATTGGTTCATGCCCAACGCCGACCAAGCTTGCAAATTGACGGAGACATCCACTCCGGAACAGGCGGCGATTCAGCTGTTGCTCTTCGGCGTCGGAGGAGTCGTGCTGACAATGGGCGACGACGGCAGTTTGCTAACGACCGCGCGCGAGCGGGTTCATCTGCCGGCGCACAACATTGATGTCGTCGATACATCCGGATGCGGTGACGCGTATTGCGCAGGTTTCATCCGCGCGCTCGGGCTCGGATGGGCGCCGGCGGAATGCATGAAACTCGGCAATGCGGCGGCGGCGTTGGTAGCGCAGGGGCTAGGCTCCGATGCCGGCATCCGCGATTTGGACCACACGCTCCGCTTCATGCGCGAAACGCCCTTGCGTTCCAGCTGACGGCTTTACAAAAATCGACAATATGGATAATCGACTCTCGCGTCGCGCTTTCGTGGTAGGAAGTCTCGCGGCCGGCTTCGCTCTGGCGGTGATGCCGGTGTCGGCCGACACCATTGCGACCGACAGCAACGGACTCGTCGCCGGCGAGGTCAAGATTCCGGTCGCGGGCGGTGAGATTCCCGCGTATCGAGCGATGCCGGCGAGCGGCGGTCCGTTTCCGACCGTGCTGGTGGTGCACGAGATCTTCGGCGTCCACGAGCACATCAAGGACATCTGCCGTCGACTTGCCAAACAGGGCTACTTCGCGGTGGCGCCGTTGCTTTTTTCGCGCGAAGGCGACGTCACGACCATGGCTGATACGCAGCAGATCATTTCGAAAGTCGTCGCGAAAGTGCCGGACAAACAAGTCGCGTCAGATCTCGACGCGACCGTGGCGTGGGCGGAGAGCACGGGCAACGCTGATACGATGAGACTCGGCATCACCGGATTTTGCTGGGGCGGCCGGCAGGCCTGGCTGTATGCCGCTCACAATCCATCTTTGAAAGCGGGAGTCGCATGGTATGGGCCTCTGCAGATGCCACCCTCGGAGCTCAGGCCAAAAAATCCGATTGATTTGGTCAATCAGATCAATGCGCCGATTCTGGGTCTGTATGGCGGCAAAGACATGGCGATTCCGGTTGCCCAGATCGAGCAGTTGCGCGCCGCGCTGAAGGCCGCGGGCAAACCTTCAGAGATCGTGATCTATCCGGATGCCGGACACGGTTTCAACGCCGACTATCGTCCAAGCTACAACCCGCAAGCCGCCAAAGACGGTTGGAAACGAATGCAGGTCTGGTTCAAGCAACACGGTGTAGCCTGAAGTAACTATTCGCGAATAGCTATTCGAGTGGCTAATCAGCCTGGGTATGGAGGGCCGTTCGCCAATACTATGGCTAGTGACTTGTCATAGCCATAGATGTCGTTGAAGAATCTTACTTCGCCTTCTGGATTGACTACTGCGGTACTATAGAGAATTAGTACTGGAATAGGTTTTTTGAGATTTACCTGAACGTTGTCGGGGCCGGTCTTCATTGCCGCTTGTATCTTGTCCATTGTCCATTCGGGCCGGTCTCGAAGAACCCACGCTGCCAGGTCGGCGGGCCTTTCGACCCTGATACATCCGTGACTGAAGTCGCGGCGGGACCGCGAGAACAATTCCTGTTCCGGCGTGCTGTGCAGGTACACGTTGTATTGATTGGGGAATATGAACTTGACCAGGCCGAGCGCATTCTTGAGCCCGGGTTTCTGCCGCACACGATACGAGCCGGAACGAAGTCCATCTATGACATCGTCCGAGGCCGGCGATGAAGGGACGATGTTGCCGCTTTGATCGACTACTTCGAAGCCGTTATCTCCCAGGTAGTTGGGATTGCGCCGAGTCTTCGGGATCGTCTCGTTGCGCAGAATCGAGGTCGGAACGAGCCAATACGGGCGAAAGATCAGATATTTCATCTGGTCGGCGAACACGGGCGTCTGCGTGCGCATCGCTTTGCCCACGACCACTCTCATCGTGAGGAAAGAGGCCGGTTGGCGGCGCATGGTACGCAGCTCGAATTCGGGAATGTTGACGATAATTGGCGGCTCGGGGAAGTCCGGCGGTATCCACCGATATCGTTCAAGCGTGAGTTGGAGTTGTAGCACGCGCGTTTTGAGCGGCACATTCAATTCGTTAACAGTGCCCTTTCCCAACACGCCGTCAGTATCGAGGCCGTGACGATGCTGGAAATGTTTCACCGCATCGACAATGGCACCTTTGTACAGCGTCGAGTCGGCGGGCACGTCGGCACTGGAAGGAAGATCGCCGAGCTGACGCAATCGCGCGACTAACTGCGGCATCGAGGCGAAAGTACCGTTGGGGCGCACACCTTTTTGCGGGACTGGTATGGGGGGGGTGTCACCCGCTGTCGCCATCTTCGAATACTTGGCGAGCGCTCCTTCGGCCCGACGATAGCCGTCGTAGGGTGGCTCAACTTTCGCGATCACTGCGGCAATGTCCGACGCGGGAAGCACTTGCGTTCGAAGCTCGTCGGCCAGGTCATACTTTTTGGGACCGACCGTGAGTCCGAACTTGAAGTGCTGCGGGTTGACCCTTCCGATGTGCAGATCGGAAATGTAGCGCATCGCGGAAACAGTCAGCGCGAGATCGATATGCGCAAGATCGGCGTC
>PMOH01000448.1 GCA_003161515.1 Deltaproteobacteria bacterium | reverse complement strand
CCTTGTTGACGCCTTCCTTGACCGCCTTGGGCGCGCCGTCAACCAGGTCCTTGGCCTCTTTGAGTCCGAGTCCGGTCAATTCGCGGACGACCTTGATCACCTGGATCTTCTTGTCGCCGGAACCCGTCAGCACGACGTTGAACTCTTCTTTCTCAGGCGCCGCCGCAGCTGCGCCGCCGCCGGCCGCCGGAGCAGCCGCTGCCGCGACCGGAGCCGCAGCCGATACGCCGAGCTCGGCCTCGAGTTCCTTGACCAGAGCCGCTGCGTCGATCAGGCTCAGATTCTTCAGATAATCCTTCACCTGGTCGCGGCTGAGTTGTGCTTCTGACATTTACCTTCTCTCCTTGTTCTCGTATCCGGAGGCTTGTGGGAGCGCCCCGAGATTCTCTTTTCTAATCAATCAGTCAAGTGGATCGATCAACGTAAGCATCGCATGCGTGTTCCGCAAGCGACGATTTTTCTTTTCAACCCTCAGCCGGAGCAGCCGGAGTCTCCGGCGCGGGCGGCGCTTCGGGCGCAGGTTCCGATGAAGCCGTCTCGGGAGCCGCAGCCGGCGCCGCGGCACCGTTCTTTTTTCCAATCGCGTCGATCACGCGCGCCAGGTACGAGCCCGGCTCGTTGAGCAGGCGGACCAACTGGGTCGCCGGCGCATTGAGCAGGCCGAGCAACTGGCTGAAAATCACTTCGCGCGACGGCAGCTTCGACAGCGCTTCGACTTCCGCCGCCGTCAGCACTTTGCCATCGAGCACCGCACCGCGCAGCTTGAGCTTGTCGCCCAGAGGCCCGAACCCGGTGAAGGTCTTCGCCAGTACGACGGGATCCTCATAGCTCAGGATCAGGCTAATCTGCCCGCCGAGATTGCTGTCGAGCGCCTCGAACTTGGTGCCCTTGATTGCGTGACGCACCAGCGTGTTCTTGGCAATACGCATCTCGCCGCGCACCGCGCGCAGCCGTTTGCGCATCTCGGTCGATTCCGCCGCCGTCATTCCGCGGTACTCCGACACGAGCGCGATACTGGCGCGGCCGAAGCTACTCGACAGATCTTCAACCAGCGCGGTCTTCTCTGATTTCTTCATTATACCGATTCAGCCCCTGCGAACGAAAAACCCATCATCTATTGTTATGCAGCCGCAGCCAGCGCCTTGGCTGCCGCCTGGCCGGTATCGATCCGGACGCCGGGGCCCATGGTCGAGGACAGCGCGAGGCTGCGAACGTAATTGCCCTTGGCGCTGGCCGGCTTGGAGCGCACGATCGCGCCGAGCAGCGCGCGCACGTTGTCGAGCAACTTCTGATCGCCAAAACTGGTTTTGCCGACGCGCGCGTGCACGACGCCCGCTTTGTCGACCCGGTAATCGACCTTACCTGCCTTGATTTCGGCCACCGCTTTCGCCACGTCGAAGGTCACGGTGCCGACCTTGGGATTGGGCATCAGGCCGCGGGGCCCAAGAATTTTGCCGATGCGTCCGACCTGGCCCATCATGTCGGGCGTGGCGATGACGCGATCGAAGTCGAGCCAGTTCTCTTCCTGGATTTTTTTGATTATTTCCTCGCCGCCGACGAAGTCTGCGCCCGCCTCACGCGCCTCGCGCTCTTTTTCGCCCTTGGCGACGACGAGTACGCGCGCGGTCGATCCGGTGCCATGCGGAAGAACAATCGTGCCGCGGACGTTCTGATCGGCCTGGCGCGGATCGACTCCGAGCCGCACCGCAATCTCGACCGTCTCGTCAAACTTGGCGACCTTGTTCTCGACCACCAGCTTGACCGCCTCTTCGAGCGTGTAGCGCTTTTCGCGATCGATCTTTTTCAGCGCCTCTTTATATTTTTTTCCGGCCATTAGTCAGAAACCTCGATACCCATGCTGCGCGCGGTGCCCGAGACTGTGTTCACGGCCGCAGCCAAATCGGCCGCGGTCAGGTCCTTCAACTTGGTCTTGGCGATTTCCTCGACTTGCGCGCGGGTGACCTTGCCGACCTTGTTCTTGTTCGGCATCGGCGATCCTTTTTCAATTCCCGCAGCACGCAACAAGAGGATAGAAGCGGGCGGGCTCTTGGTGATGAAGGTAAACGAGCGGTCGGCATAGACGGTGACGATCACCGGGATGACGAGGCCCTGCATATTCTGGGTCTGCGCGTTGAAGGCCTTGCAGAACTCCATGATATTGACGCCGCGCTGTCCGAGCGCGGGCCCCACCGGCGGCGACGGATTCGCCGCGCCGGCCGGAATCTGCAGCTTGATCGATCCGACTACTTTCTTAGCCACTTTTTTTCCAGTGAATTCAGTTCAATTCGCTAACGCCGCCAGCGCACTCAGGGAGCGCACCTCGGCGAATTCGATTGCTTTCGTCCTCAGGCCTTCTCTACCTGCACAAAATCGAGCTCGACCGGAGTCGCGCGCCCGAAAATCGAAATCAGCACACGCACCTTGCCCTTCTCCGGCTTGACTTCCTCGACCGTGCCGTTGAAGTCCTGGAAGGGCCCGTCGACGACTTTGATCGCCTCGCCGACTTCGAACAGCACCTTGGGTTTCGGACGCAGCGCGCCCTCCTCCATCTGCTGCTCGATTTCTTCGACCTCGGACATCGGCACCTCGGGCGGGTTGGTCGAATGCCCGACGAAGCCGGTAATCTTCGGCGTATCTTTAATTACGTGCCAGGTCTCGTCGTCGAGGACCATCTGCACGAAAATATATCCGGGAAAAAATTTGCGGCTCGATACTTTTCGCGCGCCGCCCTTGCCGAGTTCCTGCACCCGTTCGATCGGGACCAGCACCTTGCCGATTTTTTCTTCCTTATGAAGCGAGCGCACCCGCTCCTCGAGCGCGGCCTTGGCCTTGTGCTCGTAGCCCGAGTAAGTGTGGACGATATACCACTTCATCGCGGGCTTGGCGGTTTCGGTAGTGGGTTCAGTCATTGGAAATCAGCAATTACACGTCCGGTCGTTAACTAACGGAGCAGCATCTGGACGCCGCGCACCGCAAAAAAATCGATCACTCCGAGCCACAAAGCCATCACAAACGTCAGACCGACAACCACGATCGTGGCCTGCATGGTCTCCTTGGGCGACGGGTAATGGACCTTGGCAAGCTCCGTCCATGCTTCCTGAACGAAACTTACGCCCTGATTGAAGTAACTTTTCACAGTATTCATTTTTCGTGCCTAACGCAAGTCCGTTAATTTTCGAGAAATTTTGGCGGGCCAGCCAGGGGTCGAACCTGGAACCCTCGGATTTGGAGTCCGATGCTCTGCCAATTGGAGCTACTGACCCTTGTTTTAACCGTCTACGCGGGTAGTTGATCTGCACCGCGTCTCTACAATTACGTTATTTTGCCTTCTTTGTGTACGGTGTGGGCGCGGCACTTCGAGCAGAATTTCTTGATCGCAAACTTGTCGGTCTGCGTCTTCTTGTTCTTGCTGGTCGTGTAGTTGCGCGACTTGCAGGTCTCGCACGAAAGCGAAATCAGATCTCTCATTATAATACGCCTCGAAAAATTTCCTTTTCAGTGAAATGACGCCAACGCGCAAATCTGGAAAGCCCACGACGGGATTCGAACCCGTGACCTCTTCCTTACCAAGGAAGTGCTCTACCGACTGAGCTACATGGGCATCCGTACGAACAATCGATAAAAACACTCCTGGCAAACCTGACCGCCCGATTCAAATTCACTGAAAAAAGCGGGAAACGGGACTCGAACCCGCGACCCCGAGCTTGGAAGGCTCGCGCTCTACCAACTGAGCTATTCCCGCACTCCCAATCCATCCTAACCCATCATTATACTGGTGGAGAGGGAAGGATTCGAACCTTCGAAGGCATAAGCCGGCAGATTTACAGTCTGCTCCCTTTGTCCACTCGGGAACCTCTCCGCGCAAGGCGATCGTGCCGACCAAGCCGATGGCGAGAATCGAACTCGCAACCACCTGATTACAAATCAGGTGCTCTACCGTTGAGCTACATCGGCAAACAACGAAACACAGTTAAGAAGGAAAAGCTATTCGGCGGCGTTACGACTGTCAAGCTAAACGGGGTTTTGGGGTCTGCTTCTTGCATTCCGGCGCGGCGATTCTCCGCGCAGGACGCGGGACTCGCGGCGCAGTGCGGCGGCGATTGCGTCGGAGACCAGTTTGATGCGGGCGGTGCGGCGGAGATCTTCGTGATGGATTAGCCATAGCTTCTGCATATGTGGTGCGACATCGGGCCAGACTCGCACCAAGCGCGGATCTTCGTCGGCCAGGTAGCACGGGACGAAGCCGATTCCGAAGCCCTCGGCGACCGCTTGCGTGAGCGCGAGCGTGCTGTTGCTGCGGAACACGATTCGCGCGTCGGTTACCGATTCGCCCATGAACTGTCCGCGCCTCGCGGGCAGCAGATAGGTCCACGAGACTAGGTCGTGGCCGGCGAGCCCTGCGCCACGCTTCGGCCGGCCGCGCTCAGCGAGATAGGCGCGGGAAGCGTACAAAGTGATCGCGAAGCCGCCGACGCGGCGGCATACGAGGCGCGGGTCGGCGGGGCGCGCATTGCGCATCGCGAGATCGGCTTGCTGGCGCGAGAGGTCGAGGATGCGATAGTCGGGGATCAATTCTATTTCGAGCTCCGGATGGCGTTTGCGCAGCGTTGCCATCGCCGGGATTAGAAATCTCGCGGCGAGGGTTTCGGTAGCAGTCAGGCGGACGGTGCCGCCGAGTTCGCGATCCTGACCTGCGGCGCGACGCTCGATCTCCAGCGCGGTGGTTTCGATTTTTTCGCACAGCTCCTTCACCGCTTCACCGGCACGCGTGAGCGTCAGGCCGTCGGGCGTGCGCTGGATCAGCGTGGCGCCGAGCGTGCGCTGTAGGCCGTCAAGCCGGCGTCCCACGGTGGTGTAGTTGACGCCCAGCTCGCGCGCCGCGGCTGAGAGATTGCCGCCGCGCACTGCGGCGAGGAAGAAGCGCAAGTCGGTCCATTCCATTGGTATGCATTTTTGCGTGGCGATTATGCATACGCAAGCGGTTTGAGGTGGAATCTTTTCTGTCATCCTGACGACCTGAGCAACGCGAGGGGAGGATGGACCTCGGACAGCTTCGCGCACGCGAAGCCGGTTCCGGTTTTTGAAAATCGCGCAGCGGTCCCTACAAGGAAATGACGGCGCGGGCGTGGCGATTGATCCGAGGAACCTAACCCCTAACCCCTTCCCGCGCGGGAAGGGGAACCGGATTTGGAGACGGCGGGAAGGGGACCGGATTTTTGGAGGACCGTCGATGCGTGAGTTAACCTATGTTGGGCCGGGGAAACTGGAATGGCGCGAGGTTGCGGCGCCGAAAATCGACGGCGCTGGGCAGGCGCTGGTGCGGCCGCTGGCGGTTGCTACCTGCGACCTGGACACGTTGCTGCTGCGCGGGGAGGCGCCGATGTTTGGCGGCGGCTTTCCGTTAGGACATGAATCGGTCGGCGTCGTGGTCGAGGTTGGCGATGGTGTGACGGCGTTCAAGGCGGGCGACCGGGTGGTGCCGTCGTTTCAGATTTCATGCGGCAGTTGCGACCGATGCCGCCGCGGGCTGACGGGGAATTGCGAGCGCGTGCGCGGCACCGGTATGTACGGCATCGGCGCGCTCGGCGGGAATTTCGGCGGCGCGCTTTCGGACCTGATGAAAATTCCATACGCAGACGCGATGCTGGTGGCGATGCCCGACGGTCTCGCCGCCGCCGACATGGCGAGCGCCGCGGATAATATCCCCGACGCGTGGCGGACGGTCGCGCCAATGCTGCGTGACAATCCCGGCGCGCCGGTGCTGATTGTCGGCGGCGGCAGTATCGGGCTGTACGCGATTCAAATCGCGCTCGCATGCGGCGCGTCGCGAGTCGATTACGTCGATGACAACTCGGGAAGGCTGAAGCTAGCGTCTGAGCTTGGCGCGTCGGTGCGCGAGGGGCCACCACCCAAGAAGACGGGTCCGTATCCGATCACGGTGGCGGCGTGTGCGACGCAGGCCGGGATGCTATGCGCGATTCGATCGACCGCGCCGGGAGGAGTTTGCACCAATTGCGGGATTCATCCGGGAGAGACGACGCCGATGCCGCTGTTCGACATGTACATCACGGGCATGACGTTCGTGACCGGACGCGGGCATCCGCGAACTGTGATTCCGGAGGTGCTGGAACTCGCGCGCGCGGGGAAGATCCAGCCGGCTCTCGTGACGAGCCAGGTAGTCAGCTGGGACGACGCGATTCCGGCGCTGCTGGATCCGCCGACCAAGTTGGTGATTGCGCGCTAGATCGTTTGGAGGCGGCAAGCCTGGAACGTCCGCTACTTCATCATGTGAAACGTGCCGCCGTCGGGTGCCATTCCTTTGCATCCATTCAACGTATAGCTACCGGAGATTTCGTTGCCGTTTTCGAAAACGCCGTGAAAAAGATAACCGCATTTGCCGAAAACGTGGAATTTCATCCTCGCACTGATCGCGCCGTTTGATTTGATTTTCCCGCTGAAGAATGCGGGAGGCACGAAAGTGTCCTGCCAATTTCCAGTCAGCTTTCCGCCGCATTGGGAGAAGGCTCCGGAAATCGTACCCGCTCCCATGTTGTTATCCATGACCGTTCCCGAATAGATCCCGCTGGCCGGTCCCGCTTTGCAACCACTCGCATTCTGCGGGTCGGCGTCGTCCTGTGGAGCAGCGTCAGCCTGCGGCGCTGCGTCGTCCTGCGAGACGGCGTCGTCGGCCTGGTCGTCCGACTCTTGAGCCCACACCGCCGATTCACTGAATCCGCGGTGCTTCGCGACATTCTCAACCCGCCCAATCGCGAACACGGCCAACACGATGCCGGTAATCACCAAGCCAATTTTCGACAGCATACTTCCCCCATATGGTCGTTCTACGACTCTAAGTACGAAAACTCTGCTAGCAGTAACTAAATAGCGCAAATTGATGGTACGATGCCAGCGGTCACCCGGCGTGAGCAGCCCGCTCTCGTTTGACAATCGAGCCGCGAAGACTGACAACTGAAAGTTCCTTACGCAACAGGACGATACTTGCGACAATTGGTATCAATCGGGAACAGTGAGGATCATGCCGAAAGCCAAGCCTACCAGTAGTACCCTGATGGACCTCGAATGGGCCCGCGTTTACGCGGACCGGATTAAAGACGAACTCAAGCTGATCGCCAGGACCCTGTCAGACCTCAACGCGCACGCGATGCATCCGCACCTAGCCAAAGCAGCGGTGGAGCTCAAGGCGCAGATGAAGGAGGCCAGTCAGCAGGTCGGCTCGATGAGAAAAATCGCCAGCCAGTACGAATCCAACTGGATGAGCACGATCAAGAAGGCGCTGGCGCGGAAGTATCC
>PMOH01000199.1 GCA_003161515.1 Deltaproteobacteria bacterium | reverse complement strand
TCGCCGTAAGTGTCGTCGTCGGCTTTTTTCCATCCGCTCATGATTTGTTCGTAGCCCGCGAGCTCGATGCGCGGCGTCGGCGCGTTGCGGTCGAAGTAGAGCGCGGGATGCAGAATCTGGTGGGTTGACTCCGGAGGTTTGCGGTAGAGCGCATCGACCGCGTGCCATCCGCCGCGCCGATAAGCCTCGGCGACGAAGCGCACGCCGTCGGAATATTGGAACAGGAGCGGAACGCTGAGTCCTTCGGGCGTGTTCGGCGCCTGAACTGCCAGAGCCTGCGGGAGCTGTTTGAGATTATTCGCGAGCGCGTCGGCGGTGCTGTCGTCCATGCGACCGACGGCGTAAGCAAAACCCGAAATGGTCGCGTCACCTTCGGCCACCGACTTGAGCGCGAGCGTGCGATCGTCGTCGTCCTTTACTTTGTCGAGACTCGATTCGAGATCGAAGTTCTGATCCTGCAGTGCATGCGTCAGTTCGTGCGCGAGCAACATCTCGCCGACGACGTCGCGCTGAATCATGAACTGAGCGGCGCTGTTCCAGATGCCCAGGTCGTCGCCACCTTCGACCAGCACCATCTCTTTGCCGTGCGGATCGTAGAAGCCCGCGACCTGGCTTTTGAGCAGCTTGAGCGACGCGGCCTTGAGATCGAGGCCCGCGGGAAAGAGACCGGTGAGCGCACCGGCGACGGCGTCGGCCTCGAGCCGGTTGTCGGTGTAGTCGCGCATCAGGTCGGCTTCCATCATCGCTTGCGCTTCGTCGGGGGTTTTGACGACGAGCGGCACCGGCTGCTTGAACCGAAGCTGGCGAAGATCCTGGATGCCGGCCTCGATCGAAGCGGCCTTGCGCGAATTCACGGTATCGCCGCTCAGCAGCGCGTAGGCGCATCCGCGCAGAAAGATCAGGGCGCCGACGGCGCAGATTGGCCACCAGAGCCGTCGTGCGAAATAAGTAGATCGGATGGTCATTCGGTGATGATTACGACTGGAAATCCAAATCGGGCGGAGTCGGACGCGCGCGCCTCGGCGGCGGATCGAGTCGCGAACGCGCCCATACGTACACGGTAATAGCGGCGATGCTCAGCATCAAGGACGTCAACGACGCGGACGTCGGCGTAGGACGCGATCAACTTGTCGCGAACCTGTTCGGCGTTGTGTTCGTCGGAAAATGAGCCGACCTGGACCCAGTAGCGCAATGGCGCGCCGACGTCGCGAGTGCCGGCGGGCTTGCTGATGAGCGTGATGCGAACGCGCGCGGTGCCTTCGTCGAGCATCCCGATCATGCGCGCGGCTTTGTGGGAGAGATCGATCTTGCGGTCCTTCAGAAACGGGCCGCGGTCGGTGATCGTGACTTCGACGGAATGGCCGTTGTCGAGATTCGTGACCATCACGCGGCTGCCCAACGGAAACGCAATCGAGGCTGCCGTGAGATCCTCCTGGTCATAGACGCCGCCGGCCGCGCCTTTGCGGCCGTGGAATCCGGGGCCGTACCACGACGCCATGCCGACCACCTGCGGCGTCGGCGTGGACTGTGGCGCCGTGAGATTGGGAGGAGAGATCTGCGCTGATCGGGAGGTCGCGCACGCGGCGAACATCGCGCACAGCGCCAGCGCTAAGGCGATATGTAGTACCGCTCGATCGATTCGAATGCTGGCCACGTCGATTAACTCGAACCCAAATTACAGGAACGCGTCCGTCGCGGCATGGCCTGCATGTTGACCGATGTCGAGCGGACTGCTTCGGGACCCGTCGGCGGCGTGGTAGCATCTCGGATGTTGGACGGAAACGCCGAATAGGGCTGCGATGCTGCGGACGAGGCAGGAGCTGGAGGAAATCGAGGCGCGCATGCTGGCGCCGTATGCGATGGCGTCGCGGGCCAGTCGCGGGCGCCGTTTTCCCGAACCTGAGCATCGGATTCGCACAGTCTTCGCGCGCGATCGCGATCGCATCATTCATTCGGCCGCGTTTCGACGTCTCGAATACAAAACCCAGGTTTTTGTAAATCACGAGGGCGATTACTACCGCACTCGCCTGACGCATACGCTCGAAGCCGCGCAGATCGCGCGCACCGTGGCGCGCGCGCTCGGCCTCAACGAGGAGCTGGCGGAGGCGGTCGCGCTCGCGCACGATTTGGGGCATACGCCGTTCGGTCACGCGGGCGAAAAGATTCTCAACGAGCTGATGACGCCGTACGGCGGCTTCGATCACAACGCGCAGAGTTTGCGGACGGTCGATTGGATCGAGATTCGCAATCCGAATTTTCGCGGGCTCAACCTGAGCTTCGAAGTGCGCGAGGGGATCGTCAAGCATTCGCATTTCCAGGATCGTCCCGCGGCTCAGGAGTTCGACGCGAACACTTATCCATGCCTGGAGGCGCAAATCGTCGATCTGGCTGACGAGATCGCGTACCTGGCGCATGATGTTGACGACGGGCTCAAGGCGCAGATGCTGAGCGTCGAGGAACTGAACGCGTCGGCGCTGTTCCGCGAGTCCGCGTCGGCGGCGCGCGAGGCGTATCCGGCGGCCGAGATGCGCGTGATTCGCTACCAGACCGTCATCAGGATGATCGACGCGATGTCCACCGACCTGATGACGAATCTTGCGGTCGAACTGGAGCGCAACAAAATTCGCGGCGTCGATGACGTGCGCAAGGCGGGCAGGGTGCTCGCGAGTTTCGGCACCGCGATGGGACCGAAGGTCGATGAGATCAAGCAGGTGATGCGCGATCGATTGTATCGGCATTATCGCGTTAGCCGGATGACCGAGAAGGCGGGCAGGGTGCTGGCGGCGCTGTTCGAAACTTACATGACCGAGCCGCGCCAGATGCCTGAGCACGTAGTCGCGCGCGCGGAAAAATACGGCGATCCGATCTCGCGGGCAGTCGCGGACTATATCGCGGGGATGACCGACCGCTTCGCACTCGACGAGTATCGGAAACTGTTCGATCCAAATGAGCGGGTCTGACAAGCAGGTAACAGCGCGACGGACGCGCGGGCGGCGATCGATCGTGATCCGGCGCATCGATCACATCGGCGATCCGGTGGGACTTGCATTCCTCGAGTCGCCGGAAACCGACGGCGATGCAGTGCTCGCGCGCGTCCGCGAATACCTGGGTGACAAGCTCCGGCTGGTCAAGGCGGAAGTTTCGCACGATGAGATTACGGTGGAAGTCGAATCGCGCGGATGGTCCGAGGAGGGCACGCGGATGGCCGCCGCGGCGCGCGATTTATATGAGAAGGGGGCCAAGCGCTCGGCGCTCTCGATGTATCGCGACGCACTCGACCTCGATCCGTTGAACGCGGAGGCGATGTTGCGACTCGGCCTTGTTTTTGCAGAGCAGGAAAAATTCGCGGAAGCGTTGGTGGCGCTCAAGCACGCACGGGAATTTGGCGCCGGCGGCGCTGAGATGTTGGTCGCGATGGGTCAATGCGCGGCGGGGTTGGAGCGAAACGCCAGCGCGATCGCGTATTACCAAGAAGCGTTGAAATTGGAGCCGCGAAATTTCGTCGCGCGCAGAGCGTTGAGCGCACTGGGCCGCAAACCGGCGGCCAAGGTAAAGGAATCAGGCGCTGTACGGAGCCGCCGCGATTAGCTAGAACTGTGCGGAATTCGGATTCGTTCGGCGTTCAGATCGATCCACGCCGGATACAATTACTTTTGAAACCAGGAGCGTAAAAGCCCGCAATGATTTCAGGCCTTTTTCGATTTTTGACCCTACTGGCTAGTTTACATAATACTTCTTATGCGAAGTTGACTTATGGTCGGAACATGAGGCGTATTGGCTCATTTCTGGTGGTTGGAGCGATGATCTTGTTCGGCTCCAACGGCGCTGCTGTCGCGCAGAATGCGGCTGGGCTCTCCCCTGTTGTGGCTGCTCCGGTGGCTACCGATCCGGCCAAGGATGCGGCGTTGAAGACCTACTTGCAGAAACACTTTAAGATTCCGAGCGCCGTGCTGATTAAACTCGGACCCGCTTTCAAGTCGCCGATCGAGGGACTGCTCGCGCGCCAGCTGATCGTCAGCAACGAACAGGGACAGAACGTCACGGCGACGCTGTTTTTCGACCAGAGCGAGACCAAGGCGATCATCGGACAATATATCGACGCCGGGGCCGAGCCGTGGGGACGGGTCAATATGAGCGGCGTGAACCTGGACGACCATCCGACGCAGGGGCCGGCGGACGCGCCGGTTACGATTGTCGAGTTCGCCGACTTCGAATGCCCCTTCTGCGCGCATGCGTTCAGCACGCTCGAGACGCTGGTCAACACCACCTACAAGGGCAAGGTGAAGGTGATTTTCAAAGCGTACCCGCTGAACGTGCATCCGTGGGCGATCAAAGCCGCGGAGGCCGCCGAATGCGCGCGTCTGCAGAACCC
>PMOH01000236.1 GCA_003161515.1 Deltaproteobacteria bacterium | reverse complement strand
TCGATCGGCGCGCCCGCCGCGACAGTGCCGAGCAACCGGATCGTAGTCGGCGCTTCACGCTTCTCCGACACCGCGACTTCGAGCGCTCTGCTATGATTATGTTGCCGCTTGATGAACCCTTTCTGCTCGAGGTTGTGCAGATGCTTATGCACCGTCGCGAGCGACGACAGCCCGAAGTATTCGCCGACCTCGGCCAGCGTGGGTGCGTAGCCGTGCTCGTTGATATAGTTGTTGAGGTAGTCGACTAGCTGCTTCTGCCGCTTGGTCAGCGTCGCCATTGGGCTTCTCCCCTCGCTCTTTTGACGATTCCGATGATGGCGAAAATCAGGCGAAGATGCAAGCGTCGCTGCTTCGGCCTTCGCGGCGACGGTTTCGCAGAGTCGACGCAGCGCATAATCTCAATTGCTAACCTGAATCCGATGGCGAAACTGCGAATCCAATTCGAAAACGGCGACCCTGAAAAGTTGATCGAATTCGACCCGGCCAAGGCGCCGTTCCATCATGACGGCAAGCCCGGCTCGATTCTCGACGTGATGCTCGGGCATGGAATCCATCTCGAGCACGCATGCGGTGGCAATTGCGCATGCACCACCTGCCACGTAATCGTCAAGCAGGGTTTCAACAAGCTCGGCGAGTCCAGCGACCAGGAAGAAGACCTGCTCGACCGGGCGCCGGGGCTGACGCCGACCTCGCGGCTCGGATGCCAGGCCGTCATCGAGGATCCGAACGCGGAAATCGTGGTCGTCGTCCCGCGCTACACGATCAACCAGGTCAGCGAGGCTGCCGAGGAATGACGACCGACGCACCGCCAGCCGCATCGAGCAAGCGCACGACGCTGAATGCGCGCGTCGAGAAGATTTTCGATCACGCTTCCGACACGCGTTCGCTCTTCCTGTCGCTCACCAGCGGCAAGCATCTGCGATTTGTCCCGGGCCAGTTCATCTCGATTACGATTCCGCTCGCCGACGAGACCCGCTCGCGTCCTTACTCGATCGCATCTGATCCGGAAGATCGCAGCCCGTTCGAGATTTGCTTCAATCGCGTCGCGGGCGGTCGCGGTGTCGCATGGCTGTTCGATCGGAGCGTCGGCGACACGCTCGATTTCAGCGGCCCCTTCGGCACCTTCACGCTCGCTCCAGAGCCGGATTCAGAGGAAGGCTTTATCGCGGAAGGGACGGGTATCGCGCCGATTCGCCCGATGCTGAAGCAAGCGCTCGCCGCACCATCAGCGGCGAAGATCCATTTGATTTATGCGGCTTCGGATCGCCAACACATATTGTACGCCGCCGAACTCGACGCGCTCGCGCGTAGCGCGCCGAATTTCTCGTACGAGCCAGTGATCGCGCCCGCCGAAAGTATCTACGATCGCTTGTCCGAGTTGGCGCAGACGCGATGGATCGCCGGCGACCAGGATCGCACGCGCCACCTCTACATTTGCGGCGTCGGCAAGGGCGTGCTTCGACTGCGCGACCTGCTTCGCGGCGCAGGCTACGAACGCCGCGCCGTACATTACGAGCAGTGGTGACGCGCGACCCTACTTCGCTAAAGCCTTCCTGAGCGCGTCGGCGGACTCGTCGATCGCGAGCTTGCCCTTGTCGAGCGCCTCGTACATCGAAAAGAATCCGTGGATCATTCCTTCGTAGCGCGTGACGGTCACCGGAACGCCGGCTGCGCGCAGTTTCTCGCCGTAGCTCTCGCCTTCATCGCGCAGCGGATCGAATTCCGCCGTGATAATCAGCGCGGGCGGTAGTCCCTTGAAGCTTTTGGCCAACGCCGGCGCGACGCGCGGATCTTTGTGGTCGGCCGCGCTGCGCAGGTAATGCTTCCAGAAATAAACTATGTCGTCTTTGGTCAGAAAATAGTCGGTGAAATTTTTGTGCGAGTAAGTGTCGAGCTCGGCCTCGGTCGCGGGATAGATGAGCAGCTGAAACGCGATCTTCGGGCCGCCCGCGTCGCGCGCGAGCTGCGCGATCACCGCCGACAGATTTCCGCCCGCACTGTCGCCGCCAACCGCCAGCCGGTTCGCATCGGCGTTCAGCTCCTTGGCGTGCGCGGCGATCCACCTGGTCGCGGCAAAACAATCTTCGACGCCGGCCGGAAACTTATTCTCCGGCGCGAGCCGGTAGTCGACCGACACCGTCACGCATCCGGCCTTTTTGGTCAGCGCGCGACACGGTCCGTCGTGCGTATCGAGGCCGCAAATCACCCATCCGCCGCCGTGGAAAAAGACCAGCACCGGGAACGGCCCATTGCCTTCGGGAGTATAGACACGAATCGGGATCTCGCCGGCTGGACCCGGAATTTTGCGATCTTCGACCTTGGCGACTTTTTCAGCTCGCTCCGGCGGCACTTTGAACATACCTGCCGTCAGACGGCGCGCGTCAGCGGGCGCGAGCGAATGCAGCTTGGGGCCGTTCGCTGCGGCGATTTGATCCATCAGGGCTTTTGCTTGCGGGTCGAGCGCCATGGTGTTTCCTCCGAATCAAAAATCTTCGCGAGTATTGGCAGTCCTGTTCGATTCTTAGACCGGAATGGACTCCGCCGACAAGCGCCGCGCGCTACGGCGCGAACTCGGACAGCAGACTGATTGCGCCTGGATGCCCGTCGATTCGCACGCCGCGCGCAACCTTACCCTCGCGCTCGAGTCGGCGCGCCGCACCTTCGACCAGCGCCGCATCAATTCCCAACAGGCGCGCGATTGTGCGTTCATTCCCGAACGCCGCGGTCTCGAAATATTTGCCGACGATCGCGTACGCCGCTTCCGTGCGCGTGAGGCGACGCGCCTCCGCAATCGCGTCGGGCCATCGATGCGCCATCGTGTCCCACACGTAGCTGAACGGGTCGGCGCGCTCGTCAACCTTGAGCGCGAGAAATTTCTCCTGCAACTCTGCCATCGCGCGATCGAACACCGCGCGCCGCGACGCCTGCGCATAGCCGCTCGACAGCTTCAGCACGCGCGTTTCGGCCACGCCGCGTTTCGTCAGCGCGTCCATCACCAGCTTGCCGCAATGCGACAATCCGCCGCGCAGATAAAGTTTGCGATAGCCGCCCGGCTCGATGCGCAGCCGGAGAAACGCGCCGATCATCTCGCGCGCGATGAAACTTGGGCGTCGCGCTATCACCTTGCCGTAGTAAACCGCGCGCCGTTGCGGCAGCGAGTCCTTGATTCGCCAAGTCATCCCGATCGCGTAGTCATGCTGGATATGCTCGGGCATCGAGGGCTCGCGAGTTCCCGCAATCGCCTCGCGCAGGCACGGCACCCCCATTCCCGCAGTGAAACCGGTGCAGAATCCGACTTCCTCGATAAATTTGAGCGCGCTCTTCTCACCAGTCACGCGTCGCGAAGCAACCCGCCTGAAGTGATGGTCGCGATGCCGCTCCAGCGCGTCGAGGTTATCGTTCATGCGGCGCGATGGTAGCGCTCCCGCCTCCGTTGGGTAAACCGTCAGGCCAAGACGTGATGATCGTTACAGAATCAGCTAAGCTGTGAGAAAGTAATCAGGGCTGACGATGGCAATGAAGACGAAGCAGAATAAGAAGCGGCCAGCAGCGGAAATAATCTTTTCCATAGAAGAGTCACCTGAAGGTGGATTCGAAGCGCACGCCCTGGGCCATTCCATTTTCACGCAGGCCGACACCCGCGAAGAGTTACGCGCGATGGTTCAAGACGCGGTCCGTTGCCATTTCGACGATGCTGATCGTCCTCATGTAATTCGCCTTCACTGGGTAAAGGACGAAGTGCTCCCGGCTTGAGACTACCGCGCGACCTGTCAGGTGCGGAGCTCGCCCGTCTGCTTCGCCGTTACGACTACGAAGTAAGCAGACAGACCGGCAGCCACATTCGCCTCACCTCTACCATGAATGGAACCGAACATCACATTACGATTCCGGCGCACAAGGGTTTGAAACTCGGCACTTTGGGATCGATCTTGAGTGACGTCGCGGAATATCTGAAAAAGGATCGTGAAGATCTAGCTAAAGAACTGTTCAACTGATCATGGCTACCTGGCAACGCTGGCGCACTTCGTTCATCCCGCGATTCGCTCGACGCAGTCTGCGAAGATTCGGCGGTAGTTGGTCTTCACTGCGAGTCCGCGCGTGATTCCTTCCAGCCCAATCAGCGCGCGAATCAGGAACACGCTGTGCGCTGGAGATTTGTAGAGCCGGTTCTCCAGCGCAAGCTCTCCAACTTTCCCCGCTTTGCCGACCGTGTCGTATTCCAGCGGATCGACGGCGCGATCCACCCGCATCGGTTCGAACAGGATATGAATAATCTTGACCATCGGCGCCGCATCCTGGTCGCGATCGAGATAACCAAGCTTGACCATCGCGGCCGCCAGCGATTTGTCGTCGCCGCTAAGAATCGCGCGCGCGATTTGCAGATTCGCCTTGCGCACCGGCTCGGGGAATCGCCGAATCGATCCGAAGTCGAGCACGCCCAGCCGCGGATGATGGCTCACGAGATAGTTGCCGGGATGAAAATCGGTGTGCAGCATTCCAAATTCGAGAATCTGCCGCCACGCAAACTCGTGAATCTTAGCCGCGACCCATCCGCGCAACTCGGCATCAACCGCCGGCCCCATCACGTCCGCGAGCGGATAGCCGTCGATATACGTCATCGTCAGCACGCGCCGCGAACTCAGCTCCTTGATGTAATGCGGAATCATAATCTCGTCATCCGCGCCGAGCCGCCGCCCGAACTCGACAAGGTTGCGCGCCTCGTTCACGTAATCGAGTTCCTCGCGCAGGCGCTGTTCGAGTTCCTTGTACACCGCGCCCGTGTCGATCTGCTGGCGCATCACGTCATGCCCGAGCGCCTGCAA
>PMOH01000239.1 GCA_003161515.1 Deltaproteobacteria bacterium | reverse complement strand
CATCGCGCAGAAGGAATGGATCTGCCCGCCGCGGCCGGCGCTCCGAATCGTCACCGACATGATCGAATTCTGCGCGCGCAAGGTTCCGCGCTGGCACGCCGTGTCGATCTCCGGCTACCACATCCGCGAGGCCGGCTCGACTGCCGTGCAGGAGCTGGCGTTCACGATTGCCGACGGCATCTGCTACGTCGATGAGGCCGTCAAGCGTGGAATCGCCGTGGACGACTTCGCGCAGCGGCTGTCGTTCTTCTGGAATCTGCACAACGATTTTCTCGAAGAGGTCGCGAAGCTCCGCGCCGCGCGCCGGATGTGGGCGCGAATCATGAAGGATCGCTTCGGTGCGAAAAATCCGAAATCGATGATGCTGCGGACGCACGCGCAGACCGCCGGCGCGTCGCTGACCGCGCAGCAGCCGATCAATAACGTAGTGCGCGTCGCGATTCAGGCGCTGGCGGGAGTGCTCGGCGGAATCCAGTCGCTGCATACCAACTCGATGGACGAGACGCTCGCGCTACCGACCGAGCAGGCCGTGACAGTCGCGCTCCGCACGCAACAGGTCATCGCCGAGGAGACCGGCGTAACGAATACGATCGATCCCTTCGGCGGCAGTTACGCGGTCGAGGCGCTGACCGACAGGATGGAACGCGAGGCCAACGATTACATTCGGCGCATCGATGAGATGGGCGGAATGGTCAACGCAATCGAGACCGGATATCCGCAACGCGAAATCGCAGAGGCCGCGTTCCACTTTCAGCGGCAGCTCGAGCAGGGAATCAAGACGGTCGTCGGCGTGAACAAGTACTCGATCCCCGAGGAGATTCCGATCGCGACGCTTAAGATTGATCCCGCGATCGAAGAGCGTCAGATTCAACGCGTGCGCAAGGTCAAGCGCGAGCGAAATTCCATTGCGGTCAAGGAAGCGCTCGCCCGCGTTTCCGAGGCGTGTCGGTCGGGCGAGAATCTGATGGAACCGATTTGCGAGGCGGTGCGCCGCGACGCGACCGTCGGCGAAGTGTGCGATATCTTTCGCGCCGAGTTCGGCGTGTACACAGACCCAGGCTGGATTTAGGCATGGCGGAAAAGAGACTCAGAATTCTGGTCGCGAAACCCGGACTCGACGGCCACGATCGCGGCGCGAAGATCATCGCGCGCGCACTCCGCGACGGCGGCTTCGAGGTGATCTATACCGGCCTGCATCAAACGCCCGAAATGATCGCGGAGGCCGCGGTGCAGGAAGACGCCGACGCCGTCGGGCTCAGCGTGCTGTCGGGCGCGCACATGACGCTGTTCCCCGAGGTGATGCGTCTGTTGAAGGAGCGCGGCGCCGCCGAGGTCGCGGTATTCGGCGGCGGGATTATTCCCGACGACGACGCGGTCAAGCTCAAAGAGATGGGCGTGCGCCAAATCTTCACCCCCGGCGCGTCAACTGAAGACATCGTCAAGTGGGTTCGCGAAAACGTCGCGGCTCGTTCTTAGATTCAAATGGATTTCGATCTGACCGAAGAGCAGCGGCGCATTCGCGAAACGCTGGCCGACTTTGCCGAGCGCGAAATCAAACCGCACTCGACCAAGTGGGACAAGGAAGAGACCTTCCCGCGGCATATCGTCGAGCAGCTTGGCCAGCTCGGCTTTCTCGGCGTCGCGTTTCCGGAAAAGTTTGGCGGCGGCGGCGCTGACACTCTGTCGCAAGTGCTCGTCGTCGAGGGTCTCTCGCGCTACGACGCGTCGATCGGGCTGACCTGCGCCGCGCACATGTCGCTTTCGACCGGCCACATCGCAGGTTTCGCATCCGACGGTCAGCGCGACCATTACGTTCCCGACATGATTCAGGCGAAGAAGCTCGGCGCGTGGTGCCTGACCGAGCCGAGCAGTGGTTCCGACGCAGCCGCGATGCGCACCAAGGCCACGCGCGTCGGCGACAACTACTCGATCACCGGCTCCAAGATGTTCATCACCAACGGCACGGTCGCGGACGTGTATGTCGTGATGGCGATCACTGATCAAGCGCGCGGGCGCGACGGCGTGTCGGCGTTCATCGTCGATCGCGGAACCGCCGGTCTCGGCAACGGCAAAAAGATTGAGAAGCTGGGACTGCGCGCGTCCGACACCGCTGAAGTTATCTTCGAAAACGTCACGGTGCCTGCGCGGAACCTCGTCGGCGAGCTCGGCGCAGGCTATCGGCAGACGCTTAAGGTACTCGAAGCGGGACGAATCGGAATTGCGGGCTTCGCGGCGGGAATCGCACGCGGCGGATTCGAGGAAGCGCGCGCGTACGCGCTCGAGCGCGGACAGTTCGGCAAGAAGATCGCCGAGTTCCAGGCAATCCAGTGGATGTTCGCTGACATGGCGACGCGGATCGAGGCGTCGTGGGTGCTCATCTGCCGCGCCGCCGCGCTCAAGGATGCGGGCAAGCCATTCGCGCGCGAGGCCGCGATGGCGAAGTTGTTCGCGTCGGAAACCGCGATGTGGTCCACGATCAAAGCGGTGCAGATTCACGGCGGCTACGGCTACGTCACCGACTTTCCGGTCGAGCGCTACATGCGCGACGCCAAGCTCTCCGAAATCGGCGAGGGCACCAGCGAAGTCCAGCGCATGATCATCGCGAAGTCGCTGCTGCGCGACGGCTACCTGCCCGCGTGATCGATTAGTCTTCCAGAAGATCGTTCTGAATGATTGCGAGCTCTGTGGGCGCGAGGCCGATTACCTTGCGCATGAAGCCCTCGATGCCGCCGTTCTCGTCGATTAGTTCGAAGACCGGATCGAGTTGCTCGGCGGCGAGCGGAATCTTTTTGAAGACCAGGTTGCTCTCGAGGAAATCGGCAACGATTCGATCGCGCGCGACCCCGAGCATCGAGAGCAACATCGCGGCGCCGACTCCGGTGCGGTCGCGGCCGGCGGAGCAATGGAAGAGCAGGGGATACACGTCGCGCTCAGCGAGCAGTTTGAAGAAGCGGAGCCAGTCCTCGCGGAAGTGCATCACCAGCGCGAGATGCTCGCGGCCGGGTTCGGGCGCGATGCGCGTGTAGCCCTGGTCGTTGAACCATTCGTCGCCCATCGGGATGTGTTCCCATCGCACGCCCGCGCGCGTGGCCGGCTGTGGTGAGCCCAGGTGCTTGACCTCGGCGCGGCTCTGGAGCGTGACGAGCGTGCGAAGCTTGAGCTTGCTGATGGGACTTTCAGGCGGCACTTCAGCGAGATGCGACGACCGAAATATCTTGCCGGCCCGGACGCGACGGATCGAGGCTGTAGGATGTCCCCCGAGATCGCGGAAATTCTGCGCTGCGAAACTCCTCAACAGCTCGAAGTCAACGACAACGCGCGGCTTTTCGGGAGCCTGGTCGTCAGGATTCTTGTTGCTTACCAAACGATTGAACCGACGTGCTTCTGAGCGAAGTTTAACAGGGCGCGAAGGGTCGAAAGAAGGCGGACCCTCGTGCCGAATGATTAAAAGAAAGTTACTGCTGGTTCTGTTGATTCGAGCTGTCGTCAGGTTTGCCAGGTCGAGCGTGATCGGGTAGCGGTTCGATTTGCAGTTCTACCGACATCAGTTGCATGCCGCCGTGACTCTTATACACGCCGCGCATAGGTGGTACGTCGGAGTAGTCGCGGCCGATAGCTACTCTTATGTGACGCTCGTCCACCATGCATCCGTTGGTAGGATCGAAACCGGTCCATCCTAAGCCGGGGAGTTGCGCTTCGAGCCATGCGTGACTCGCTTGTGCGCCCACCGTTTCGACCGTCGATTTGGCGGCGGGCGCGAGGTAGCCGGAGACGTAGCGGGCCGGGATGCCGGCCAGCCGCAGCACTCCTATCGTGAGATGCGCAAAGTCCTGGCATACGCCGCCGCCGACAGTGAGAATCTCGTCGGCCGTCGAGTGCACTTTCGTCATTCCGGGTTCGTAAACGAACTGGTCGCGGATAAAGGCCACCACGCGGTTCGCGTAAGCGGCTACGTCTTCGGATGGGTCCGGTTTCGCCATCCAAAAAAATTTGCGCATCGGCTCGCTGAACGGCACATGACGGCTCGCATTCAGAAAATCGTATTCGAGTCGATTCCGCACATGATCCTCGAGCAGGTACTCGCCGAACGGAGTAGGTGCCGCGAGAGGCTGAGGGCCGGACACGCGCTCGACCAGGGATTTCGCGGCGACGATGAGTTCAGGATGTTGTTCATGGATCGAAAATCCGTAAACGCGATTGCCGTAGTAGTCGTCGTATTCAAATGTGGATGTGTCAGGTGTCAGATCCAAATCGAACTCGACGCATCGCTGATTGGCGCCTTCCAGCGGACGCATCCGCACTTCATTGTGGGAATCGTAGGCCGGCGCCTGGTACTCAAAACGTGTGGTGTGACAGATCCGCAGCAGCATCGCATCAATTCAATCGGTCCTGAGGTAGCGTTGAAAGACCTCGTCGCCAAGCGCGGCGCATCCGTCCTGGATCTGCAGCAAAAACTGGTGCAGGCCGGATTTTATCACCTCGAGCGATCGTTTCGATCGCATCAGCGTCAACAGTTCATCGAGCTGTGCGGAGACCGGCGAGGGCTCCGGCGCCTGGCTCTGGATGCGGTTGAGCGAAGTTTCGAGCATCGCAAGTGCGAATCGAGCCGATCGCGGGAACGTAGGATCGAACAGCAGGATCTCGACGACATTGTCGATTCTGATCGAGTTGCCGAAGCGTTTGCGATACGCCTCGAGCCCCGACGCGCTGCGCAGCACCGCCGCCCATTGCAGGATGTCGAGTGAGCCGCCGACATCTTCCAGCCGCGGCAGCAGGAAGTGGTACTTGACGTCGAGCATCCGCGACACGTCCTCAGTCCGCTCGAGCATGATTCCGAGTTGCATGAAGTCGTAGCCGATGTCGCGCGGGATGGTGCTCTGACGGATGCCCGACAGGCGATAAAAGTTGTCCTTCAGATCGGCGAAAAACGCGAACACGCCGGGTGAAACGAAAAGTTCGGGGGTCCACTCCTGCGCGTTGAGATAGAGCGTGTTGAGGTCGAGCCAAAGCTCCGACGATATGTAATGGCGCAACGAGATTGCGTTGTTGCGCGCGGTATTGATGCAACTGCGAATCGAATTGGGATTGTCGGTGTCGAGGGCGAAGAAGTTGAGGATCGAGGCGTCGTCGGCAGTGGTGTAGGTCTCCGCGAACAGTTCGCGCTCGCCGAAAATCGCCAGCAGCGGCGCCCACGGTTGCGCGTCGCGCGGTGGGCTTTCGAT
>PMOH01000493.1:8918-9811 GCA_003161515.1 Deltaproteobacteria bacterium | reverse complement strand
GCGCGATACGCATTGATCTGATGCACCGGAAGTTCGAGCCGCTCGCCGGGTGGCCATTCGATGATCGTCCCGCGATTCGGCGGCATCCCATCGGGATGTGGAATAATTTTTTTCAGTGAAAATTCCTTCAGCGCTTTGTGCAGTGCCAGGTGATCGCGCCGCATCACCAGCACGTCGACATCGTGATGCGCGCGCGTGATGCGTCCGAGATGGAGATCGATCGCCCATCCGCCGAGAAGTAGAAGGGCGCGCGGAGGTGGCTGAGCGCCTGCGCGACTTCAAGTACTTTTTCAGTTTCTATTCCCATCGAATGACGTGTGTTGCGACCGACGGCGAGGAACCTAACCCCTAACCCCTTCCCTCGAGGGAAGGGGGACAATCGCGCTAAAGAGGTTTGGGATAATTCGCAAGCTTCATCGGGCCGACACCATTCGCGATGGCTTTGGTTGTTCGTGGCCGAGAATTGGGTGCGGACGGTACGGCTTTTCGAGCGCTGCGATTTCGTCCGCCGTGAGTTTTACATCGACCGCCGCGATTGCCTCCTTCAGATGCGCAATCTTGGTCGCGCCGATGATCGGCGCAGTGACGCCGGGCGCCTGCAGGATCCATGCGCATGCGATTTGCGACGGCGTCACGCTGCGCTCTTTGGCGATCTGCTCGACCACGCTCAGCACTTCGAAGTCATATTCGCGGAAGTACATATTCTTGGCGAAGTCGTCCTGCTTGGCGCGCGCGGTCGGACCACTGCCGCCCTTGTCGCGATTGCCCGCGAGGAATCCGCGTGCGAGCGGGCTCCATGGAATCAGGCCGACGCCGTTGTCGAGGCAGAGTGGATTCATCTCGCGCTCCTCCTCGCGATAGACGAGGTTGTAATGGTTTTGCATCGAGACGAA
>PMOH01000493.1:0-8858 GCA_003161515.1 Deltaproteobacteria bacterium | reverse complement strand
TAGTCCCATCGATGGATTTGGTAGAGGTCGATGAAATCCATCTTGAGTCGGCGCAGCGACGCGTCGCATGCTTCGAGAATGTGTTTGCGGCTGAGCCCCGCGCGATTGAGTCCCGACGCCACCGGCCCGTGAACTTTGGTCGCGACGACGATCTCATGACGCTTCGCCATCTCGCCGAGCCATCGCCCGGTGACCTCCTCGCTCGCGCCGAGTGAATAGACGTCGGCGGTGTCGTAAAAGTTGATCCCCGATTCGACCGCGGCGGCGAAATGATCGCGCGCCTCGTCCATCGTGAGCACCCAGTCGCGCCATTTCTTGTTGCCATAACTCATGCATCCGAGGCAGATGCGTGAGACGGTGATTCCAGTCTTGCCAAGTTTCGAGTACTGCATGATTTCTCCGATGTTTTCAGTGTCTGTTTGCTAGGCTTGCCAGGCAAAAATCCGGCGCTTGCGCGCGCATGTCAAGGCCGAATTGAAACGAGATCGAATTCCGATGCGCGCGATTTTGACTGACCGACTTCGGCGAAGACAGCAAGTTCATACCATAGGTTGTGGTCTCGGGAGGGCGCATCGCTACCGGTAGCTTCGTTCCGTCAAATTGTGTTTTCGTCGGAAGTTGGCGTGGCGCGATGGCCGAAATGAAAACGGCGCGGGTAGGCCATCTTGATGGATTCTCCATACAACATACGTAGCACGGAAAATCGGAGAGCATCAGGCTTAAAAGTTCATCCCCCAAACGCGGCGCGTTCAGGGCGGGGCGGGCTTGGCGACGGCGGGATGGCGCGGGCGGAGGTCATAGCCGTGGTCGTGGATATAGTTGGCGTGCACCTGCGCGAACAGGAATGCGTCGATCAGGATCACGACGAAAATCACCACGATGAAGCGATAACTTCGCGGCCGGGGCGACTCGGGCTCACGACCGTCGCTAAGTTCCCGCAGGTCCATAAGCATGATTAATAGCACGAACCGCCTATCGAGGCTCGCGATGCTATTTCATTGACTCGACCAGAATATTAGGATGCTTTTGATCCAGAACTGGCCGATTGGTCAGGCGGACTCAATCGCAACCGAATATCATCGAATCGCGCGGAATGCTTTTTACTGTCACACACCCGAAACTTCCGCCGCCGGAGGAAAACTAATGCGGATCCTGTTTGTACATCCAAGTCCGCTTATGTACAGCGAGATTTATTTGCGGCTCGAACCGCTCGGAATGGAGCGGGTGGCGGCGGCGACGCGCGCGGCCGGCCATGACGTGCGGATTCTCGACCTGCAAATTTTCAAGCATCGCGATCTGTTTGCCGAGCTCGAGAGCTTCAAGCCGAACGCGGTCGGCTTCTCGCTCAACTATCTCGCCAACGTGCCCGAGGTGATCGATCTCGCCAAGGACGTGAAGCGGCTGCTGAAGGACTGCTTCGTCTTCACCGGCGGGCACAGCGGATCGTTCGTCGCGGACGAAATTCTGGAGCATGCGGAGGGCGCGATCGACGCGGTTATCCGCGGCGAGGGCGAGACGGCGACGCCGATGTTGCTCGACGCGATCGGCACCGGCTCTATTGGCAAAGTTCCCGGGGTGCTGACGACGCAGGGGTCGGGGCCGACGCCGATCATGCTCGACGATCTCGATCAGTTTTTTCCCGCGCGCGACTTGGGGCGGCGGCGCAACAAATATTTTATCGGCGTGCTCGATCCGTGCGCGTCGATCGAGTTCACCCGCGGATGCCCGTGGGATTGCTCGTTCTGCAGCGCGTGGACGTTCTACGGCCGCAGCTACCGCAAATCCACGCCGGAAGCGGCTGCCGAAGACATGCTGTCGATCAAAGAGCCCAACGTCTTCATCGTTGATGACGTCGCGTTTATCCATCCTGAGCATGGCTTCGCGATCGGCCACGAAATTGAAAAGCGGAAAATCAAAAAACAGTACTACCTCGAGACTCGCGCCGACGTGCTGTGCCGCAATCCGGAAGTGTTCCGGTATTGGCGCAAACTCGGGATGGAGTACATGTTCCTGGGCCTCGAAGCGATCGACGAAGAAGGCTTGAAACTGCATCGGAAGCGATCGTCGATGGGCGTCAACTTCAAGGCGCTCGAAGTCGCGCGCGAAATCGGGCTGACGGTTGCGGTCAACCTGATCGCGGACCCGTCATGGGACGTGAAGCGCTTCGAGGTGATTCGCGAATGGGCGATGAGTATCCCGGAGATTGTGCATCTGACGGTCGCGACGCCGTATCCCGGCACCGAGTTGTGGTTCACGGAATCGCGCAAGCTGACGACGCTCGACTACCGGCTGTATGACATCCAGCACGCGGTGCTGCCGACCAAGCTGCCGCTGCTGCAATTCTACCAGGAGCTGGTGAAGACGCAGGACGTGCTGAATCGCAAGCATCTTGGGTTCGCGGCGCTGAAGTCGGTGGCGTCGATTGCGGGCAAGCTCGCGCTGAAGGGGCAGACGAACTTCATCAAGATGCTGTGGAAGTTCAACAGCGTGTACAACCCGGACCGGCAGCTCGCCGAGCACGCGCGCGAAGTGAAATACGCGATGCGCCCGCCGTCGATGCATACCGACGGGCGGCCGTCCAACGAGAAGCTGTACATCCACCAGCCGAAGCCGTCGCGTCCAGCGGCGGCGGCGCCCGCAGCGGGCGGTCGGTGAGGCGGGGAGGATAGGGCCGGCCCTCGGCCAAAGCTGCCGCGCTAGCGGGGGAACTTGATTGAATGTGAAACCCGCGGTGGTTTCACACTTCCTTCGGCAGGGGTGACCCCTGCACCCAGTGACAGGAAATCGCAAAATGGCGAGGACGCCCTTTTGCTCTCCGGTTCTTTTTTTGAGGAAGTGATGACCGGGGAATCTACGTCGCCCGTTATTTTTGCGGGAGAGGCGGCGGCCCGTATCGCGGCCGGAAGGAATGAGGATTCGGGCGGGCGCGTTAAACTCCGAACCACCGCACGAAGCCGCGGCGTGCTGTGGGGGATTCTATTGTTCTATGGCGCATGATGGTGTCTAAGCGCTCATTCATCTCTTAACGCGCATTTATGATTGGTATATAAAGTACTGACTGCAAGTTTTTCGGTCATCAATATGATTGGACGTGAAGAAGCCGCGTAAGGCGCGAAATGCTGCGATTGCGATATCAGCAATCGTGGCTGGATTGCTGGGGGTTGCGAACATCAACGCGCCCCTTGCGTCCTCGCGCGCGCCCGGGGTGCGAACGCTGACGCTGCCGCCGCCTCATCCGGTGGCGATTTTTTCAGGGGCGCGGCTTGAGTCGCAGCCGGAGCCGCCACCGATGCAGGCTCCCGATTTTCTGTCGGCTACTGGTGCGCCGGCGGTAACCTCCGGGGTCTGGACTGCGCTCAATAATCAGCCGTCATTTGTTGCGTCGGCCGGCGCGTACCTGCTTACCGACGGCAGAGTCTTGGTCGAGGATGCGCAGCTGACTAACGTCGCATGGTGGACGCTGACGCCGGACAACACCGGCAGCTATCTCAACGGAAGCTGGGCGCAGGTCGCGTCGCCGGGGCCCTGTCCCAATGGCAAGAGCGCAGTATCGACGACGTACGCGCCGCTTTACTACGCGTCGGCGGTGCTGGCGGACGACAGATTCGTGATGATCGGCGGCGAATACGATTACAACTACACTTACGTCAACGGCTCGGGCGAAGTCTGGACCGACCAGGGCGCTATTTACGATCCGGTCGCGAACAGTTGGACTTGTATCGCTCCTCCCACCGGATGGACCCAGATTGGTGACGCGCAGTCCGCGGTTCTGGCGGACGGCACGTTTATGATTGCGAATCCCTTCAACAACCAGGTGGCGACCTTAAACGCCGGCACGAGTCCGCCTACCTTTAGCGCGCCCTTCACCCCGACCGGCAAGACGACGGACAGCCGAAACGATGAAGAAGGATGGATCCTGCTGCCGAACGGCGACGTATTCACGACCGAGGTCTGGAACTCGAACGACGCCACTGAAACTCCGGCGTTGACCTACAGTCCCGTCTCGAAGGTGTGGAGCAGCGCCGGGATCGCGCCGGATCCCCTCGTGCTGCTGACCAAGGGCACTACGACTTACGACGAGACTGGGCCCGCGATGTTGCGTCCCGACGGCACCGTGTTCGCGTCCGGCGCGGTCGGCTTCAACGACATCTACGACACCGTCGGCGGCACCTGGTCCAGTGGCCCGAGCTTTCCGACGATCACGGGAACCTACAGCGCGGGCGCGTGCAATACTGTGGGCGTCACGGAACAATTGGTGATGGCCGATGCTCCGGCGGCGTTGCTACCTGACGGCAACGTTCTGGTCGCGCCCGGCGCGGTCGATAGCCAGTCGGCATGCGAATGGGTCCCGCCGACCGAGTTTTTCGAATTCGACGGAACCAACCTGACGCAGGTGGCCGAGTCAACGGTTGCGCCGGAGGTGCCATCTTACGTCGGGCGCCTGCTGGTGCTGCCGACCGGACAGGTGCTCTACACCAATTCGGCCGCGTACATTGAGCTCTACACGCCGGCGGGAAGTCCCAACCCGTCGTGGGCGCCGACTATCGCGACGTCGCCGGCGACGGTGACGGCGGGCGGCACGAATTACCCGATTTCAGGCACGCAGTTCAACGGCTTGTCGCAAGCAGTCAGCTACGGCGACGATTACCAGGCCGCGACAAATTTTCCGCTGGTGCGAATCGCCAACAACGGGACCGGCCACGTGTTCTATGCGCGCACTCACAGCCACAGCACGATGGCGGTCGCGACGGGCAGTGCGACGGTCTCGACTGAATTCGATGTGCCAGCAGGCATCGAAGGGGGCGCTAGTACCTTGGTGGTCGTCGCCAACGGGATCGCGTCGTCGTCGGTGGCGGTGAACGTATTGGTGCCGAGTCCGACCGCGACAGCAACCGCGACTCCAACGGCTACTGCGACTCCGACGGCAAGTCGCACCGCAACGACGACGGCGACCGCGACCAGGACTGCAACGTCAACCGCAACTGCGACGCCGACCGCGTCGGCGACTCGGACTGCGACCGCGACCTTCACTGCGACGGCGACAGTAACTGCAACTTCTACGGCGACTGGAACTCCAACAGCATCGGCGACGCCGACCGCAACCGCGACGGCGACTCAGTCGGCAACGTCAACGCCGACTCAGACCGCAACGTCCAGTGCAACTGCGACTGCAACTCGAACGTCAACTGCGACTGCCACCGTGACTGCGACGGAGAGCGCGACCGCCAGCGCGACTGCCACGCAAACGGGAACTGCGACCGCGTCGGCTACACCGACTGCAACGGCCACGCAGACTGCGACGATGACGGCATCTGCGACGCCAACCGGGTCGGCGACGGCGACCGCAACGTCCACTGTGACTGCGACCGCGACCGAAACTGCGACAGCGACGCCGACGGCGAGTGCTACTCAGACCGCCACCCTGACCGCGACACCGACAGCGACCACCGCGTCAACCGCGACAGCCACTGCGACCCCGACCGCGACGGCTACCGCGACCGCATCGTCAACGGCGACTGCATCGTCAACGGCGACCGCAACCGAGACTGCTACGCCTACTGCGACGCCGACCCAGGTTCCCGCGCGGCTGAAGGTCGGCCCGTCGCCCGCGAAATTCGGCAAGGTGAAAGTCGGTCGTACAAAACTCGCGACGGTGACGCTGATGAATCAGGCGAAGAAGGGGCCGCCGATCACTTTCGACAATCCGATGACCGAGATCCCGCCGGATAATCCGCAGGAATTCAAATCGATTACCACGACTTGCGGCGCGCAACTATTCCCGAAGAAGAAGTGCAAGCTCACGCTGCAATTCCGTCCGGACTCGGCGGGATCGAAATCCTCGAGCGTGACAATCTTCGACAACGCGGGGAACGCGAATCAGGTGATACCGCTGAGCGGGAAGGGCGACTGAGGTTGCTCAGCAGTATCGGTTTCCTCAACTCTAACTAGCTCACCGCGACCTTCTCGGGGGCGTTGCGGAGTGCGTTGAAGACAACTGGCGGCACGCGCAAGCGATCGTCGGACTGGTAGATTGCGCGCAGGTCGGCGAACGCGTCGTCACCGGCGAGGGTCAGCGTCGCGACGCGATCGAGCAGCGCCTTCTTCTCCTCGGTGAGCAATTCGTCGTTCATATCCATCGCTCCCCAAACGTCCCACGGCAGCATTTCCATTCGATTGAGCGACGCGAGATCGCGCAGCACGTTGCCGGCGACGAACCACAAGCCTTGCAGGTGAACGTGGGTGAGCCCGAAGCTCGCGGGATCGGCGAGACCGGAGCGGCACATCTGCCACGCGTCGCCCGCGATGATGAACTTGTTGCGCGGGGTGTCGAGCGGATCGAAATCGACGTGCAATGCTTTGCGCTGGATCGCATCCAGCTGCGCGTCCACCAGGATCCAGCGCTGCTGGCCGGCGTTCCAATATTCGCACACCCAATGGTCTTCGAACTTGCCGGGCGTGAAGTAAGCGCCGAAGCCGCATCGCGGGCGCGCCGGAATCCCCTGGGCGCGCAGGATGGAACAGAGCATCAGCGAGAAATGACGACAGACACTGGGCAAGCGATGACTGACATCGCGCGCATTCGCGATCGGTCGCGAGTCGAGTTCGTGAATGCGCGTCAGCATCTGCGCGATCGGGCGAATATGGCCGTCGTCGCGCTGCTCTTCGGTGAGCGTGATGCCGTACAGCCAGGGTGCGATGTCGCGATGAATCAGCGCGCCTTGCACGATCTCGCACAGCGACGCGAGGTCGGTGGGCAGCGCGCGAATTTCGTCCGTGTGCGCTCCCAGAGCCGTCATGGGGCCTTCGTGCTTGTAATATTCTTGCGAAGTTTCCATGTTTCCAACTCCCTTCATGCTTTGAACGAGGCCATCTGATCCGCGAGCGCCTTTTTAAAGGCAGGGCGCTCCTCGCAGCGAGCCAGATATGGCGCGAGCGTTCGATCGGACGTCACCAGATCGGTGTGGCGCGGGATGCGGAGTACGGTCGCCATCATCAGGTCACCTGCGGTAAAGCGGTCTTCCAGCCAATCGCGCCCGTTCAGATGTTCCGCCAAATCAGAAAGGCGCTTCTTGACCATCGCTTCCGATTGAGGACGAGCTTGCTTCGCCCATGGCTCGTCGGGGCTGAAAAGATCCAGATTGACGAGGCCCATGATGAACGGCTCGATGGAATTCAGCGCGGCAAACACCCAAGCCGTCGCGCGCGCCTGACCGGCTGGATCAGTAGGAAGTAACGTCGCGCTCTTGCGGCCGACGTGCAGCACGATCGCGCCTGTTTCGAAAAGCTTCAGGTCATCGTCCTGATAGGCCGGCACTTGAGAAAAGGGTTGCCGCTCGCGATAAGCTGGAGTCTGTCTTTCCTCAATCGTGACCAGGTTGACCTGATATTCGAGCCCGGCCTCTTCGAGCGCCCAGCGCGCGCGCAGATCGCGGACCAGGCCTTTTGCAAAATCAGGAACCCAGTTGGGAGCGGTGATAGTGATCATGAGATTTCCTCTAAGCCGCGGTTACGGAGGCGAGATATCGCGCTAGTTTTCCGAGCGAGCATTCCCAGCCGGAGTGCGCATTCGAATTGGAAATCTCTTCGATCGACGAATGGGCCTCGGCGATCGCGTCGGACTCGGTGGCGGCGGCGCCAATCGTGCCGTTGCGATTGGTATTGTCAACCAACCAGAACCAGCTCTGTTGAGCGGTCCAAACCTCGAACCCTATCCCCAAATGATTTCTGCTGATTCGCATTTGCTCGTCCTCACTGTTTCGTTCAACGAATTTTCCACTGCTCGCTATATAGTCGTTCGAGCATTCTCAAAATCGACATCACCCGCCCGACAGCGCGGGATAAATCCACACTTCGGAACCGTTCGAAACCTGGGTCTGGCCGCCTTGGGCGAAGCGCACGTTCTCGCCGTTGACGAAAACGTTGACGTGGCGGCGGATGTTGTTCTGATCGTCGAGCACGCGCTGGCGGATCGCGGGATAGTCGCGGCCCAGCGTCACGAATGCCTCGCTGATCGTCATCTGCACATCTGCTGGCAGCCGCATCTCGACAATCTCGTTGTCGCGGGCGAATCGACGGAGCGCAGATGGCAGATGAAAGAGCATCGCGATACTCAGGCGACCTCGACCGCTTTCACGCACAGCACCGCGGGCAGCCAATCGGCGATCGAATTCCAGCTTTCGCCCTCGTCGCGCGACGCGAACAGTTGGCCGCCGCGCGTGCCGAAGTAGAGTCCGGCGGGATCGAGGCTGTCGGACGTGAACGCGTCGCGCAGCACGGAGAAATAGCAGTCGCGTTGTGGGAGGCCCTTGCCGAGCGGCTCCCACGATTCGCCGGCGTCGCGCGTGCGCCATACTTTGACCGCGCCGTCGAGCGGCACGCGAAAGGTGTCCGACTCGAGGGGGATCAGGTAGGCGGTATCGCCGCGGCTCGGATGCGCGACCAGCGGAAAGCCGAACTCCGACGGCAGTCCATTGTGAATATCGATCCACGAATCGCCGCCGTCGTCGCTGCGATAGACGCCGGGATGGTTCTGGAGATAAATGCGCGCGGGATTTTTCGCATCGTAACGCATCTTGTGCGCGCATTGCGGGCCGAAATGCGGCGCGTGTGGCGGACCACCTTCCATCTTCACGCCCTGGTTGCGACGCGTCCACGACTCGCCGCCGTCGTCGCTGCGATACATCCCGGCCGACGAGATGCCAACGTACATCCGCTTCGGATCGCGCGGGTCGGGCAGAATCGTATGCAGGCAGAGACCACCGGCGCCGGGCATCCAATACGGACGCTCGGGATGGTTGAGCAGCGACTCGACGGGACGAAACGTCTCGCCGCGATCGTCGGAGCGATAGAGCGCGGCG
>PMOH01000499.1:2954-19539 GCA_003161515.1 Deltaproteobacteria bacterium | reverse complement strand
GCGCGCGTCAGACCATTGCATCGGCGAGCGGCAACCGTCGCGTCCGACCGGATCGCGTTTGCTATCGGAGGAAATTGCCGCGTCGCGCATCCCGATTTCCTCGCCGTAGTAAATGAATGGAGTGCCGCGCAACGTCAGCAGCATCACGGCTGCGACGCGGGCCCGCGCCTCGCCGTCCCCGTCGCGCGAGTAGCGCGAAATATGGCGCGCGAAATCGTGATTCGAGAGCGTCCAAGTCGGCCACGACGTCGGTCCAAAGGATTTTTCAGTCAGCTCGATCGCGGCGCGGAAACGGCGCGCGTCGTAGCGCGCGAGCAGAAAGCGGAAGTTGAACGCGAGCTGCAGCTCGTCTGGCCGGATAAAATCGGCCAGCCGCTCATGCTCTCGCGGCCAGGTCTCGCCGACCAATATTCGCTGTTCGTAACTGTCAGAGACGCGGCGAAATCCGCGGATGACGTCGTGAACCTCGGGCCGATCGTGGCTGTAGAGAGGGTCCTGAGTACCTTTCGCGTTCCAGGGAATATCGGGATCTGTCTCAGCGCGGATCGGATTGTCCCGCAGCTCCGCATCTTTGATGAGATTGGCGACCACGTCGATACGAAAACCGTCGGCGCCGCGATCGAGCCAGAAGCGGATGACGCCGTGCATGGCCTGGACCACTTTCGGATTTCGAAAATTCAGGTCGGGCTGCTGCTCGAGGAACGTGCGCAGATACCACGACGCCGTAGCAGGATCGTACTTCCACGCGATGCCGCCGAAAGTGCTCTGCCAATTGTTCGGCGGACGATCCGGCGAACCGGGAACCCAGATGTACCAGTCGCGTTTGGAATTGGTGCGCGATGCGCGCGACTCGACGAACCATGGGTGCTGATTCGAAGTATGATTCGGGACGAGATCGACGATCACGCGCATTCCGCGGCGATGCGCCTCCGCAAGCAGCCGATCGAACGCGGCGAGATCGCCAAGGTCCGGATGGATGCCGCAATAGTCGCTGACGTCGTAGCCCCAGTCGTCCAGCGGCGACGGATTGATGGGGTTCAGCCAGATCGCGTCGATGCCGAGCGTGCCCAGGTAGTCGAGATGCGCGGTGACGCCGTCGAGATCGCCGATGCCGTCGCCATTAGTGTCGGCAAACGAGCGCGGATAGATCTGATAGAAGACGGCGCGCTGCCACCAGTGTAGAGCCATCGCGAAGCCGTGCGACAATCAGGCGGCGCGCGAGCCCATCATGTCCGCATAGTTGGTCGCGTAGAATCTTTCCTTCGCCGGCTCCGACAGATTCGGCGTGGACAACTCGAAGCGCTTGAGCGGATTGCGCCCGCCTTCGATGTGCGGGTAGTCCGACGAGAACATGCACAGCTCCGGACCGGCCTGCTCGACGATCCATCCCACCGGCTCGTGCGGATACGGCGTGAAGCGCAGGTTGCGGCGCACGTAGTCGGACGCCTTCATCGGCAGGCTCAAATATTTTTCCGACTTCACGAAAGTCTCCTGCGAGATGTCGAGCCGGCGCAGCCACGGCACGATCCACATCGCGCCCTGCTCGATACATCCGCCGCGCAGCCGCGGGAACTGCTCGAAAATCCCGTCGAGGACCATCGTCGAGAGGAAAATTTCCGGCATCACGTGGATCGCCATGAAATCCTTCGAGCGGATATTTTCGCCGCCGCCGAGGAAGTCGGTCACCGGGCGATCGTTGTTGTGAAACGCGCGCGGAATGGCGCGGCCGCCGCCGCCGACATGCAGCATGAAAGGAACGTCGGCGTCCTGCAGGCGCGCCCACACGCCGTTGAAGTCGGGATGCGTCGGAGATTTTTTCGCCGGCGGCAGCGACGGGATATGAATCGCGGCGCATCCCAGCTTGACCGCCTCGTCGATTTCCTTCTCGGCGAGCTCGGGAATGTCGAGCGGCACGAAGCCGACCGCCAGCAGCCGTTTGTCGCCGCGGCAGAAATCGGCAATCGCGCGGTTGTGCGCGCGCGCGCCGCCGTACAGGACCTCTGGCGTCGACCGAACCTGGTCGAACTCGCCCCAAAAATGCGTGATTGCAAATGTGGTGAAGACCAACTGCGATCTGAAGCCGAGCAAGTCGAGCGCGCGCCGACGCTCGTCGGGATCGAAAGCGCCGAGCGCTTCCCATCCCTTGCGCAGCATCAGGTTCTGTTCCGCGTCGGCCACCGCCGCAGGATTTTTATGCCGTTCGTCAGCATGCGCGATCGCCTTCTCGACCATCCTGCCGCCCGATCCAAGCGCGAGCGGATGCAGCTTCGCACGAAGCTCAGGGTCGGCGTGGGAAATCAGCCAGTCCTGAGTCTCCATGATGTGGCTGTCGGCGTCGTTGAAAATTCGACCTTCGGCGTATGGCATCGCAATAACCTCGGCGTTCGATGAATTCGCGCGGCAAATCGCCTGCGCGTTTCGACTTCAACATAGTGCAGGAAGGGTGTGGCGTACAGAGGCAGTTCAACAAGGCATTTTTTCCTGTCATTCTGAGCCGCTGCGGCGAAGAATCTCGACGGACACTCCGGTGTCCGGCACCTGCAAACGGCAGGGCGCGCAAACGCGCGAGATCCTTCGCTGCGCAGACTCCACTCAGGATGACGCAAGGAAAAAAGCGGCCTGCAAAGGCCGGAGAATGCCCGTTGAACGCGATGCGCATGACGCGTCAGCTTGCGCCTTTTCGGATCACACTCTTGCGATCGACGCGTTCTCGCGCCTGAACGAAGGCACGGAGCACGGCGTTGATGCGGGTCTGGTAGCCTCTGCCATGCGCTTTAAACCATTGAAGGATATCGCTATCGAGGCGGATGTGAATGTCCTGCTTGGCCGCCGGCAAGCCAATCGTGACGCTGTTCTCCCAATCATCGGGCAAAGGCCCTTCGTCCCGGTCGGCCAGCCGTTCAACTTCCGTGCGGGACATGGCCTTGACGCGCTTCCAGTCAGTCCGGCTCTCGCCGCGCGCAACTTTCCGCCTGATCACGTCAGCCGAAAAGCGCGATATGTTTTCGTTCTTCCGGATCTCTTGCTCTCCTGAACGAGATAAGCCGTATGGCCTTCGTGCGTTCGGTCCATACGACTGCGAAGAATTTGCCGACCAGCAAACCCACAGTGACGAAGCGTTCTTCTCCATGTCTGGGCGATGGGTACGAGTATATCGGCCGGCCATCGAACAACCGAGTCGCGTCCATCAAATCGAGGCCGTGCTCGCGCAAATTCGTCGCGCGCTTTTTCTCATCCCACTCGAAGTCCATGGTATCTTGTATCCACAACTATGTACACAGTCGGAGACATCGGGAGACCTCGTGCGTAGATCGCGGGTCGCGCTAAGTCAGATTGGCTGGCCTACATCTATGCGGTTGCCGTCGGGGTCCTCGAACACAAACGCGCGCAGGCCGTAGTCTTTGTCCTGGATGCGCTTGATGATGCGCAGTCCGTGCTGCTGGCAGATTGCGTGGAGCGCATCGGCGTCGTCCACCATCAGGTGCGCGACGTTGAATGGTGCGGCCTTGTGATTTGGCTGTAGCGTCAGGTGTAGCTCGGCCTGATCCTTTTTCAGGATCATGAAGCCGACTGGTGTGCCGTTCTCGAAGACCTTGGTGAAGCCGAGAACCTTCGTGTAGAAATCGCAGGCTCGCTCGATGTCCTTGACCGGAAGCATCGCGGCGATTCGTCCAAAACGGATGCCGTGGTCGGCGCTGTCGCTCATCGCATCCTCACTTCTCGGTGAATCCCAGGTCGTTCAGCCGGTCGCGCGCATCTTTGACCGCATCGCGATGGACCATCAGGCGCGTCGGCACTGCGGCAGTCGTTCCGAGCAGCCGTGACGAGCCCGCGTCGAACACGAACGACTCGATGCCCGCTTCGTTGAGGTAGTCATGCGCCATCCGAACCGGTGTTGGATCGATGCTGGCGAAAATTTCCTCGAGTTCAGACGGGTCGGGCAGTTCTTTGTCGGGCATGGGTTCCTTTGCGGGTAGCGAACTTTCAGTTGGTGGTGGACGTCGATGCGGACGTCATTCCCCTCACCCGATTATAGATGACGGCGACGACGGCCACGACCAACAGTATCGCGATCAATGCGTCGAAGCGATGAAAGTACGGCGCGAGGTCCTTCCAATGCTGCCCGAGTTTCATCCCGAAGTAAGCGAGCGCGAGGCACCATATATATGACCCGATCAGCGTGTAGATGGTGAATGGGACCAGTTTCATCCGCGTCACGCCGGCGGGAAATGCGATGAAAGTGCGGACTACCGGCAGCATCCTGCTCCAGAAGACGGCGTGCGAGCCCCATCGCTCGAAGAAGCGGTCGGCGGATTCGAGTTCGTGCGGTGCGATCAGGAAGTAGCGGCCGTAACGCTCAATGAAAGGACGCCCGCCCCACGAGCCGACGAAATACGCGACGTACGATCCGAGCAGGCATCCGACCGCGCCCGCAATCGCGACCATCTGCAGCCCGAATCGCCCCGTCGCAACCAGGTAGCCCGAGAACGGCATGATTATCTCGGAGGGCAGCGGGATGCATGCGCTCTCGATCGCCATCATCAGGACGACGCCAGCGTAGCCGAGCGAGGAAATCGTCGCGATGACGAAGGCGGAGAGCCCGGAAATTATTTTATCGGCCATTGTTGCTGTCCGCGGTTATGAAGATCACGCGGACAGACTGCCATGTTGGGGAGTTGTTTGCGACATGATGATCGAAGGCCGCCATGCTTATTTCGTGCTGTCGTGAGCCAAGTTGCGTTGCAAGTTTCTATTCGTGCGTTTGACATAGTATAGGGAGCGTTCTATACACAACGCCAACGTATAGGTTGCGAGCCCCTCAGAACCGCGTCAGCTCGCCATAGGTAGAGATTATTTATACCAGCGAGCATCATTGGCTCGTTCTCGGCCTTGCGTCGGCGACTCTCGTCGGCGTTGGTTTGATTTCGAGCGATCGCCCTTTTTTGAAACGCTCTTTGTTCGCGGCGACGGCTTCGGCGGCTGAAAGTAGCATCGAGGAAAGGGGTTCCTTCGATATGTCCCCTGGAGTGGTGGTCGATCTTGCGGCGGAGCGTCTCTATATGATGAGTCCAAAGGGCGGCATCGACGCTATCGGACTCGCCTCGGGTAACTTGCTGTGGACCTCGAAGGCCGCGGGCAAACCGCTGGCGATGTTTGATGATCAGCTGGCAGCGCAAGCCGAGGGTGTTGGCGGTTCCAATTCCCTACCGATCGCATTGCTGGACACCAAGAGCGGCCGCGTCGTTTCGACTATCGCAGTCCCGATGGCGGCCGATGCAATGCGACCCTCCATCGACGACGGTATGGCCGCTGCGTCGTCGGTGCAGGCGCGCGTCGTATCAGATGGCCTGCTGGTATCGTGGACAGTCACGGGTCGCCCGGTCAGCCCAATTCCAAAGCCGGAGAGCGTTCGAAACGATTCCGGGGCCGCGCTGATCAACCTGCAAACCCACCACGTCACCGCGCTCGCGTCCGATCAGGGCGCCGCGATGCTCCGCGGTAAGACCTCTGCGGCCATGCCGACTCTGAGCGGGACCGAGGGGTTGTACTTTCAGCCGGAACGCGCCGGTCGGGTTTTTGTTTCGGTGAAGCTTGGTGCGGCCAGTGCGGGACAGCACGCGGTGATGAAGCGCTGGAGTGAAACCGGTGAACCGCTGCCCGATATCGAGCTTGGCCCCGGCTTCGTCGCCTACGCTATCTCGGCCGACCAGTCGCTCTTGCTAGTAATCAGCGGGGCGGCGGGACCGCGCTATCTTTGGTCGATCTATACGATCGCCAGCGGTCAGCGCGTCGGCGAAGATCGGCTGCCGGACTCGTCATCGCAGTCCTTTTTTGTCTGGCATTCAATTTTGATCTATCGCTCCAGCGCGCTGCACGCGGTGGATCTCAAAACGGGAACTGAAATCTGGACACGGGCGCTGCGCGACACGTCCTATCACGGACCGTTTCTGCCGCATTCGTGATCCTTTGAAAATTGGGGGAGGCCCTCGGGGAGCGTCAGTATGAAAAAGTCACACCGACAAAAACCATCACAGCGCCGGACGCAGCCGCGAAAAACCGGATTTTATTCACTCGCAACCGTCTTGCTCGTCGCCGCGCTGTCGCTGAGCGCGATGGTTCTGGCCGGCGCGCCGTCGCTGCAATCCTCGCACTCGGGCGGCAGCATCCCAGCCGCGATTCCGCGGCAGGTCGGCGGGCCGTCCGGCGCGGCGCGGATTGCTCCAGGCACTGGCGCTGACGCGGAAGGAAGTTTTCATCCCGGGATGCTCCCCGTGGTTGCCGGCGCCTGGACGGCTGAGGGTCCTGCACCGATACAGAACGGACAGGCAACGGTCCCGCCCGCGATGCCACCTAACAATTTTGTCATCGGCGCAGTCCAGGCGATCGCCGCCCATCCGAGTGACCCGAATACGATTTACCTCGGCGCGGCGAATGGCGGCATCTGGAAGTCGTCCGACGGTGGCACCACCTGGACACCGCAGACTGACACCGCCAACTCGCTTTCGATGGGCTCGTTGAAGTTCGACCCGACCGATGGAAACCACGCCACCCTGATCGCTGGCATCGGCCGCTTCAGTAACCTTGCTCAGATCGGCGGCCCGCAAAGCGGGGTGTTGCTCACCGTGGACGGCTCTACGTGGGTTGACCCGAGCGGCGGGGACCCGGCCAACCCTCTCAAAGGTGAGGATATTATCGGCGTGGCCGCACGTGGGAAAATCCTGCTCGCTGCATCTGCCACGGGCCTGTACCGCAGCACCGACACCGGCGGGCACTTCGCGCTGATTTCAAACGGAGGGGCTAGCGGACTGCCGGTTGGCACCTACTTCGACATTGCCGAAACCCCCACGGCCAAAGTCATTCCCGACGGCGTGGTGATGGTCTCCGACGGCTTCGGCGGTGTGGAAGAGTGGGGCAACAACGGAAAGTATATCACCACCATATTCACCGCCTCGGGTCAGGATGCAGGGTCCACTTTCGACACGATGGGCAACTTCATCGTCACACTTTTCGGCGGCGAGGGTTTGTCAGAGTTTGATCCGACCGGACTGTTCCTGTCTGATGTCGGTTCCGGGCCGTTCAACCTGCCCGAATCGATTGAGCAGGACAACATGGGGAACTTTATCAACGGTAACGCCGGCCCCAACAACATACCTGCCAACCCCGCCTGTGTGCAGACTGCCACCAACTTCTGTCAGGGCAATTACTGCGATCCGAATCCTCCCTACCAATGCTACAGCCGGTGCTACCAGCCCCAGGATGGAAACCCCGGAACTACTTACCCATTTTGTCCGGTCCTCGTCTTCGACTCCACCTTCACATTGATCCATACCTGGTACCCGGAGGCCGAGACGGCTCCCGCAGGTTTGGAGGGGGTTGACGGACGCGGCACCGACTGGGGCGCCCTGGTTCCGGTTCCAGTGACAAGTCCGATTACCCCGCAGTGCGTTCTCCGTTACACTTCGGAAGGCGTGCTGGTTAAGCAATTCAATGTCTGCACCGGTACTCAGATGGCCGACTTCGCTTCCGGACTGCCGGGCGAAAACGCCTTCGAGCTGCAAATCGCTCCCAATGGAGACACGTTCGTAGCCGACACCGAGCAAGTCGTGCGGCTCGATTCGAGCGGCAACGTCGTCCAGACATATCTTTCGGGTATTGGCGCCAGCGTTAACAATCCGCTGTTCGCGGTGAATTTCGATCCGGATGGCACCTCGTTCTGGACAGGGACTGTCGGTAGCGGTGATGTCTATAAGGTGGACATTGCCAGCGGGACCGTTCTGGTTCACTTCACTGACGCGTCCGGTGTCGCATCCGGAATCAGCGTCAAGGCCGCTCCAATCTACACCTCCGTGATTGGTGCAGGCGCTATGGACGGCGTTTACAAATCGAAGGATTGGGGCGCGAGCTGGACCCAGGTTTTCAGTAACGCCACGCTGACCAACAACCTGTTGATCGACGGCACCACCCAAAACATCAAGGTTGCGGTAGGAACGGCTGGCAATATCTTTGTCGGTATCGAAAACGCGGGCCAGCCGAGCGGCACCGACCTGGTGGGACTCTTCAGTTCGCTAGACGGCGGCATCACCTGGACCAAGTACACGCTGCCGACCTCGACCGAGACCTGCAAAACGTTCGGAATCAACCCCGGCGGACAGGGCATGATCAATTTCGCAATGGTGGCAGATCCGAACATGCCTAAGGTCGTGTACGTCAGCGGTGATCGGCAACCAGCTAAAAACGAACAAACGGCGACCACGTTCTGTGGCGGAGCGAAGAATCCCATATTCCCCAACTCCGTCGGCGCAGCCGGCTATACCGGAAGAATCTTTCGCGTGTCTGACTCGGGGCCGATGCCAGAGACCGACAATGGCACCATGACCGGCACTGGTCCCCACGCCGATTCGCGCTCAATGGTGTTTGACGCCAGTGGTAACCTCATCGAAGGCGACGACGGCGGGATCTACAGACGAACCAGTCCCATCAACGCCAGTGGCGACTGGTCTGCTATCGTCGGCAACCTTCAGGTCTCCGAGATGCACGACGTCGCTTACGACTCGATCTCGTCGATCTTGTTCGGCGGCGATCAGGACACCGGCATTCCGTCGCAGAATGCGACCAACGGCCTGCCCTGGAACGACCTGGAACAGGGCGACGGTGGCGACGTTGGGGTTGACACCATCACTGCCGCGCCGAACTCGCTTCGCTACATCTCCTCGACCTACTTCGGAGGCTTTGAGCAGGTGACCTTCACCCCGGGCAACGCGCAGGTAGGTATGCCCGCGTCTCCCACGCTGATCTTCGGCTTAGGCAAGCCGGTGCCCACGGTGCAGTTCTTCACACCGGTCAGGGTCAACAAGATCACTCCGGCACGCCTCGTCTTTGGCTTTAACAACGATGTCTACGAGTCTCTGAACCAGGGCAACAACATAACTGCGGTCGATCTCTCTGCTGGCGTGCCAGCTCCGGGAGTTACGGTCAATGACGGGTTCGGCCATCTGGCGCTGGTTTACGGCGGCGTCACCGGCGGGGTCATGAACGCGGATCTGATCTATGCAGGCTCGGGCCCGTCCGTTTACCTGCGCACCGCAGCGCCCGGCACTGCGTTGACGCTGACCGGCGCCTTGCCCGGTGCAGTCAGTATCAATGACATCGCAGTCGATTCGACTGACTACACGCACGTCTTCGCGATTGACGACACTCACGTTTATCAAAGCGTCAACAGCGGAGGCGCCTGGACCGACATCACGGGCAATATCGCGGGAGTTAACCCCGGCAATTTCGACTCAATTGAATTTGTTACCGTCGGCGGTCAGAAATCGATCGCGGTGGGCACCAATCACGGTGTGTATCAGTCGGTACTGACCAGTCTCGGAAGCTGGAGCCAGATCGGTACCGGCCTTCCCAATGCGCGGGTCTTTCGGCTGCGGTTCGATTCGGGCAGCGGGTTGCTGGTCGCGGCCACACTCGGACGCGGCGCGTGGGAGTTCATGCCCGGAACAGCGCCCACGCCTACTGCAACGGCCACTGCTACCGCAACAGCCACCGCGACTGCGACGGCTACTGCAACTGCCACGGCCACTGCGACTGCGACCGCAACCGAAACGGCCACCGCAACCGAAACTGCCACGGCGACCGCCACAGAAACGGCTACGGCAACTGAAACGGCGACAGCAACCGACACGGCCACAGCGACTGATACCCCGAGTGCTACTCCAACGCCCGGAGGTGGACATGGCCGCATCTCGGTGAGTCCGAAGAAGCTGAGCTTGAAAGCGCTTCCAAATGCGACAGCGTCCAGGAGCATCACGATCAGCAACCATGGCACGGGCCCACTGTTCGTCACCGTGACCGCGGTGTCGCATAACCCGCCACTTTCCGAGACTGGCGGAGGAGGTCCATTTGTGGTCCCGGTGGGCGGACCGGATCATGAGGTGATCATAACTTACTCGCCGACCAAGAAGGGAAAGACCAATAGCTCGATCTCGATCACGAGCGACGATCCAACCCAGCACAAGGCGATCAAGGTGAAGATCAAGGCGACGGCGAAATAGACCGCGCGCGTCATTGATACGCTGGCAACGAAGCGGCGAGCCCCTCGGCTCGCCGCTTTTCATGTTAGCTCAGCTTAAAGGGGTTCGGGGATGAACTAATCAGCCTGACGCGTTCGGACTCCCTGTGCTAAACTACAGGACATGGGACGATCATCATCTTCGCCCTCGCCGAGGTCACCGAAATCACTAACTCCATCTGGCCGCAGAAAACAACTTTTGACGGAACGAAGCTACCGGTGGTAGAGGAGCCATCACAGGACACTACCTATGGTATGACCTGCACCATCCGCCCGCCGATTGCTCCCTACCTTAGTATAGGAGGAATTAGACATTAGGTTCTTATTTCGCGCCATCAACCGCACCAAGTTATCGGCAAAGCTGGCATCGGTAAAAACTATAGAGTAACAAATACAGACATGTCGTGCATCACTTGATGGTTTGAACGAAAACCCTAGATAAACCGGCTCCTTCAAGATGTATTACTGCTCGCGCATGGTTGTTGCACTGCGCAATCGGCAAGACTAAACAGTCGCGCCGGATCTGTTGGAAAAAACAATGGCAAACGAGATTCGAGTCCTTATCGCGGAAGATGACGTCAACACCCACGAGGAGTGGCGCGAGTCACTCGCGGTCTGGGGATTCCGCGGCGAGATTGCCGAGGATGGCGTCCGGGCGCTCGAGCTTATCCGCAGCTTCGACCCCCATATCCTGCTCTCGGACCTTAGAATGCCGCGCAAGGGCGGACTCGAGCTCCTGCGTGATATCCGCGAAATGGGGATTCACCTGCCCACCATTATGATCTCGGGGCAGGGCGAGATACCCGACGCGGTCGAAGCGCTCAAACAGGGCGCGGTCGACTACATGCGCAAGCCGGTTGACCCGACCCATCTGCAGCGCGTGCTCAAGAACATCGCCGACAACATCACTATCCGTGAAGAGAACACTACTCTCCGCCGGCGCCTGGCCGAGGTCGGAGAACTGGGACCGCTGTTTGGGCGGTCGATGCCGATGCGCAAAGTAATCACTGCGATCGAGCGGCTGGCGCAGTCGTCGGCGTCGGTGGTGATTACCGGCGAAAGCGGCACCGGCAAGGAGCTGGTGGCGCGCACAATCCACGAGCTGTCGCCGCGGCGCGACGCGGCTTATGTCCCGGTCAACTGCGCTGCGATTCCCGAGACCCTGATGGAGAGCGAGCTGTTCGGGCATGAGCGTGGATCCTTCACCGGCGCCGATCGGCGCAAAGAGGGATGCTTCGAGGTCGCCAACGGCGGCACGCTGTTGCTCGACGAATTGACCGAGATGAAGGCCGAACTCCAACCCAAGCTGCTGCGCGTAATCGAGGAGCAAAAGCTGCGGCGGGTCGGCGGCACTGCCGAGATCCCGCTGGACGTGCGAGTGTTGGCGTCGTCGAATCGCGACATCGAGCAGGCGGTGCGCGAAGGCAAGCTGCGCTCGGATTTGTTCTATCGGCTGAATGTCTTCACGATCGTGCTGCCGCCGCTGCGCGAGCGTATCGACGACTTGCCGCAGCTGGCGCAGATGTTCGTCAATCACTACGCGGCGCAGAACAAGAAGGACGTGACTGGCGTCGATGAGGAATGCATGAAGTCGCTGCAGGCGCATCCATGGCCGGGCAACGTGCGCCAGTTGCGCAACGTGATCGAGCGCGCGCTGATCGTGTGCGAGGGCCGCACCATCCGTAAGGGCGACCTGCCCGACGATTTTCGCGCGGCCAGCGGCGGCGGCGACGGCGGCTTCATCAAGATTCCGCTCGGCACTTCGCTCGACGACGTTGAAAAGGAAATGATCTCGCGCACCATCGAGTTCACCTCCGGTAACAAGACTCGGGCGGCGGAAATTCTTGGCGTGAGCGCCAAGACTCTGTACAACAAACTCGAACGCTTCGGCCCCGAACGCTCGTCCTGAATCGAAACGATCGGAACGCCCGTCGCGCAAGAAAACCATGCGTCTGCGAGCAAGACTGGCCCTGATGGCCCTCCTGCTGATGCTCGTTCCCACGATCACGCTCAGCATCATCTCGATCGATTCGAGAATCGGCAACATGATCGACGGCATGTCCCGATCGGCCGACTTCATGATCGCGCAAATCTTCGAAGAGGTGCGCCTCGCTCTCTCGCAGGGCGACGCCGACGTCCCGACCGCGCTGCGCAATAGCGAACCGCTCCGCAAGCTGCTCGATTCGACGGTTGCATTCGGTCCGGCGGTGGTGGCGGCATCGATCGTCGCCGATGACGGCACTGTGATCGTGGCGGCCAATGGCGACGGCGAGGGCAAGCCCGCGCTCGACCTTCCGTCGGTCAAAGAACTTGACGAACAGGCTTCGCGATGGCTGCTGATCACTTCGCTGCCCACGCTGCTGACGGCGAAGGTTTACGAAGCGCAGCGCCGGGTGGATATCAACGGTAAACCGGCCGCGACAATCTCAATCGGTGTCACGACTGCGTTGATCGCCGACCAGGCGCGCCATCTGCTGGTAGTGATCGTTGCCACCGCCGGACTCGTCATCGCGGCGGCGATGCTCACGGTAGTGCTGATCGCCAATCGGATCCTCGAACAACTCGCCAGTCTCACCAGCGGGTTCGAGCAACTGGCGGCGGGCAAGAGTCCTTTGGAAGTGAAGGTCTCAGGCGCCGGTGAGCTGAGCACGCTGGCCGAGAGGTTCAATGAACTGTCGCGGCAGGTGAGGGCGGATCGATCGCGACTGGACAGCGACCAGTCTCATCTGTTCGATGTGGTCCGATCGATCCAGGACGCGGTGGCGCTGATTGATGCCAACGGAACCGTGTTGTTTGCGAACAAGGAGTTCCAGGAGCGGCTCGCGCCGAAGAACGGCGCGCTCGAAGGCGCCGCGCTGGCCTCGGCGCTCGACCCGGCGCATCCGCTGTTGGCGCTGGTGCAATCGACGGTGTCGGGCACCGAGGCCCACGATGTTCCGCTGACGCTTCCGGCCGGCGGGACTTACCTGGTTTCGTTTTTCCGGCTCGGGCGCGAGCGCGTTCCGGCCGGTCTGCTGATCGTGCTGAGAGATTTGCAGCCGGTGATCGAATTGGAAACCGCGCTCGATTCGTCGAATCGGCTGGCGCGCCTGGGGACGCTGATTTCCGGGCTCGCGCATCAGCTGCGCAGCCCGCTGAACGGAATGAACATGCGGCTCGAGTTGCTGCGCCACGAAGCCGGCGAGGCCGGCTCGAAGCACGTGGATAAATTGCGGCGCGAGGTGACCCGGCTCGACGAAGCGGTCGAGGCGCTGCTGCGGTTCATGCGGCCCGAGCAATTGAAGCTGAGCGAATTCGACATGAACGAGTTGCTCAAGGAGCTCGGCGCGCGCGTCAATCCCGAAAAGGTCAAGGTCGAGTACCAGCTCGATCCCGCGCTGCCGCCGGTGCAGGCCGATCGCGGGTTGATTTACGAAGCGCTCTCCAACTTGATCACCAACGCGGAGCAAGCGATGCCCGACGGCGGAGAGTTGATGCTTTCCAGCAAGTTGAACGGGACGACGGTCGAGCTCGCTATCGCCGATCGCGGTCCCGGAATCGCCAAGGAACAACTGGATCGGATCTTCGACTTGTATTACACAACCAAGGCTGGCGGGAGCGGCCTGGGTTTGCCATTCGCGATGCGAGCGATAGAACTTAACGGCGGAAAGATAGCAATAGATTCAGAAGTCGGCCAAGGTACGGTGTGTAAGATTACTGTTCCGATTGCATCCAATGCGCCTGCCAAACCAGCGGTACCTAGCGCGGCTTAAGCGAACCGATCGGCGATTAATCCGGCAGCTCGCCGGCGTCCTCTTGCCAGCACTGATTTTTCTCGCCGGATGCGCCCCGGGCAGCACTCGATTTTCGGATTTATTTCGAGGTGCGTCTCCGACCCCGAGTCCGTCCGTGGCGCAAGTCCCGACCGCAACACCCACTCCGACCCCAGCTCCGGCGGTTGAAGAAACGCCGGCGCACAGCAGCAAGAAAGTCGCGAGGCAGGCGCGCGCTGCTTCAGAGAACGCAGCGGTCGCGTCGAGAGAGGCAGCGAACGCATCGGCTGCCGCAGCGCTCGCGTCCAAGCAAGCGGCGAGCGTCGCGAATCGGATCGAAGGATCGGGTCCATCTAACGCCGACGTGAGCCTCGAGAACAATCCGGCGCCGACCCCCGAAGGCGCACCCGTGAGCGTCGCGAGCAATCGCGCAACGCCGGCATCAAGTCCGGCACTGGCGGCAGATCCGGGCGGCGCGTCGGTTACACCCTCCACTCCGACGCTGAGCTCGCCCGGGTTGGACACGCTGGGCGCGACGGGAGAATCCAATCCTGCGAGAGCAGCGAGACTTATTCAGAACGTCGATGCGGTGGACAAGCAGATCGATCGCAAAAATCTGTCGGCCGACGATTCTGAGCGCGACATCCTCGCGCAGAAACTATTGCAAGAAGCAAAGAAGGCGCTGGCAGATCGCGACAGCGTCGCAGCGATGAGTCTCGCGACCAAGGCGTCGACGTTGTTCGCGCCGCTGCCGAAACTCACGGCTTCCTCGCTCGCGCCCGCACGTTAGTCTCCGCAAAATTAGATTTTTCGATCTGTAACAAAAGGAATATTAGTCCAACCCTCTCGGAATCGTGAAGTAATTTCTACGATATTCTCGGCAAAAGGCTTGCGGATAAAGAGTTCTCCAAGTGGCCCTATACTTGCTCCCATTAGTTGTAGTCACGGCATCGGTCGTGAAGAGAAGTCAGACATGGACATGGTGATCAGCTTGGCGAGCAGCGACGAGGTGGCATTTATTCCCAATGCATCCCGCTCGCCGATTCGATTTTTGAAGATTTGAGTCGGCGGTCATTTTCGCGCGCGTCCTTTCGGTATCCGGTCAATGTTTGATGACGAGTTAAGCGAGTTGAGTACCGGTATGGAGTTCCGAATGACGAAACCGCGAAAACTCAATCCCATCGTTGTCGCAGTTGAAAATGCGACCAGTGAACTCAACGATCTTCTGAACGCGATCGGTTTGCGCATCTCACTCCTGCAGCACCAGGTTGAGGCCGCCGCATTCGAAGCAGAGATTGTTCGACTTGCGGGGCTGGTCGATAAAGCGACTAAACGCGTGCGGCTGTTGGACGAATACGTGCGCGCAGAAGCGCTGGTCGCTTCGATGCGTCCGGATCGTGCGAAAAGACCGGCTAAAATTTCCCGCGCCGAGAATCTTGTCTCTGATCGGCAACAGCGGACCGCTTTGTTGATCACCGATCCGGCGGGAGAAAACGGCGCGATTAAGGAATGCCTCGAGCGTAGCGGATGTACGGTCGTAGTGGCGGAATCATCCGCCGCGGGACTGAGTATGCTCCAGTCCAATCAAAGTTTCGATCATATCCTGTGTGACTCGGCGTTCATCACTGAGTCAGGTTGGAAACTCACGGCCGAGTTGACGCGCGCAGCTCCGGAGTCGCGCGTATACGTACTACAACGCTCGGGGATGTCAGAAAGAATCGCCGATCCAGTTGACTGAATATCTTCACCAAAAATTACATCGCCAGGTGAGAAAGCGGAAAATACTACACGCCGCTTTTGCTGAATACCTATCGTAGGTCCGCCGTCCGCTAGTGGTATGGCAATTGCTGATCTTACAACGCGACACGATTGCGTTTTCGGACTCAGAGCCAGGAGGAGCAAATGAAACGCGAAATACAATGGTCCATTTTGACGATGGTGATTGCGACTTTAGCGATGGTTGGCACTGCGTTTTGCCTCAATCCGTCGTCTTCATCCGGCATGAAATATCAGGCACGCGCCGATGAATCCCATCCGATCGTGCGAAGCGTCGTGAAAGTTCACACTGATCATGGTGTCGTGACCATACCGGGGAAGGCCGATAGCTGGGATGCAGCAGAACGCGCAGTGTTTGTCGCTGATAGCATTGCCGATTTGCAGATAGCTAATAGCGAAGTTCCGTGGCGCATTGCACTCGAATAGCTATTCTCATCTTCCGGCAAAATATACTTCGCAATTAGCCACTTTCAACAACTAATGACTACTGTCCAGGAGGAATCTCATGAAAAATTCTGCAACAATTGCAATTTCATTGCTGAGTCTTGCCGCGTTGCCTTTTATCAACGGGTGCAGCTCCAAAACGGATGAGGTGACAAGAACCACCGCGGCTTACGTACCGCCTGCAACGCAGGAAACAGTGGTCGTGCAGCCGGCTCCGGCTCCAGTAGCGCCATTGCCGAGCACGGTGACGACGACTGAGGAACGAAGCAGCGAAAACTCGAGCGACACCGGCAACAACGCGACGCGAGAAAGCTCGAGTGCGTATCACAGTGAGTCGTCGACGGTGACGCCAACGACGCCACCGCAGGAAACAACCACTACGACTTACGAGAAGACCTACCAGGGAGCCAACTGATTGGTGATCGCATGAAACTCGAACAAAGCAAATTTGTAGGCGTCATGTTGCTGGCGAGCGTTGTGGCCTTCTCGCTTCCCGTTGCCAACTCGCATGCACAGCAGGAAGTGACCAATGCGCCCGACGCCGATC